>NZ_NQYT01000109.1:0-17374 GCF_009192935.1 Xanthomonas sp. LMG 12461 | reverse complement strand
GTGGACGCACCGCCGCCGCCGCCGGTGAAGAACCTGGCGCCGCCGAAGCCGACCCCGCTGCCGCCGCCACCGGAAGCCCCGGTGATCGACGTGCCGGAGCCGCGCCCCAACGATGTGGCCACCCCGCCGTCGCCGCCCGCGCCTCCGGCCGCACCCTCCGACATCAGCGCTAGCGTCGATATTTCGTCGAAGAACATGAACCCGCCGAAGTACCCGCCGGCTGCATTCCGGTCGGGCGCGCAGGGCGAGGTGATCCTGATCATCGATGTCGATGCCAGTGGTAACGTCACGAACGTTGCCGTCGAGAAATCCAGCCGCAACCGCGACCTGGACCGCGCCGCCATGGAAGCAGCGCGCAAGTGGCGGTTCAATGCCGCTGTCGTCAATGGACAGAAGACCGCCGGCCGCGTCCGCGTCCCGGTCAACTTCGCGCTGAACTGATACAAAGGTTGCGCGGACCGGCGCACCGCCGGTCCGCAAACCCTGTCTACTCTTTGCACCACCCTCATCACCACCACACACAACAAAGGTAAGCGTCATGCTGCAGGAAATTTTCATCGCCGCTGCTGCGGGGGGCAACAACGCATCGAACGCCCTGTCGCAGATGGGCTTCGAGCACCTGATCACCGAAATGACCTCCAAGCCGGGTGACTTCGCCGTCTCCTGGGTGGTGCTCATCACCCTGATCATCATGTCCGCCTCGTCCTGGTACTGGACGATCATCAACATCTTCCGCGCCACCCGTCTGAAGAGCCAGGCCGACCGCGTCACCAGCCTGTTCTGGGACACCCCGAACGCCCAGGACGCCATCCGTGCGATGGAAGAGCAGCCGGCCTCCGAGCCGTTCTCGAAGATCGCCCTGGACGCCGCGCAGGCCGCCGCGCACCACCAGCGTGCCGAAGCCGGCACCGGCACCGGCCTGGGCGAGACCCTGAGCCGTTCGGAGTTCGTCGACCGCGCCCTGCGTCAGGCCGTAACCCGCGAAAGCACCAAGCTGCAGTCGGGCATGACCCTGCTGGCGACCGTCGGTGCGACCGCGCCGTTCGTCGGTCTGCTGGGTACGGTGTGGGGCATCTACGGCGCGCTGATCAAGATCGGTGCCACCGGCTCCGCCTCGATCGACGCCGTGGCCGGCCCGGTCGGTGAAGCGCTGATCATGACCGCGATCGGTCTGTTCGTCGCGATCCCGGCCGTGTTCGCCTTCAACTTCTTCAGCAAGGTCAACAGCTCGGTGATCGCCAAATTCGACACCTTCGCTCACGACCTGCACGACTTCTTCGCCACCGGTTCGCGCGTTCGCTGATCCCGGCTAAGTCGTCCACGCAACGTTAACGGAGCCCGTTATGGCTTTCAGTAGTGGTAACAGCGGCGGCCCCATGGCCGACATCAACGTCACGCCCCTCGTGGACGTGATGCTGGTGCTGCTGATCATCTTCATCATCACGGCACCGCTGATGTCCCACAAGGTCAAGGTGGAACTGCCCCAAGCCAACTTGAAGCAGGATCCGGACAAGGACGACAAGCGTCCGAATCCGATCACCCTGGCGGTCAAGGAGGACGGGTCGCTGTACTGGAACGATGAGCCGATCTCCAAGGAAGCCCTGGAGTCGCGCTTCTCGACCGCTGCACAGCAGACCCCGCAGCCGCCGCTCAACCTGCGTGGCGACCGCACCACCAAGATGCGCACGATCAACGAGATCACCAAGATCGCGCAGAGTCAGGGCATGCTGGACGTCGGCTTCGTTGCGACCAAAGAGAAGGGGAACTGAGCCATGGCGTTCAGCTCAGGAGGCGGCCGTGGTCCCATGGCCGACATCAACGTCACGCCGCTGGTCGACGTGATGCTGGTGCTGTTGATCATCTTCATCGTGACCGCGCCGATCATGACGTACCCGATCGACGTGGATCTGCCGCAGCGGGTCATCAACCCGCCGCCGCAGTTGCGCGATCCGCCGCCGCCGATCGATCTGCGGATCGATGCGTCGAACCAGGTGTTCTGGAACAACAGCCCGGTGGCGGTGAGTGCGCTCCCGCAGATGATGGAAAACGAAGTCCAGCGCGATCCGACCAACCAGCCGGAACTGCGCATCGATGCCAATCCGGATTCCGAGTACGAAGTGATGGCCAAGGTGCTGGCCGCCGCCAAGAACTCGGACATGAAGAAGATCGGCTTCGTGCAGCAATAAGCTTCACCGCAATTCGCTTCACCGCAACACCTCAGTCATGACGCGACTGCAAACGCCACCGGCAACGGTGGCGTTTTTTTGTGCGTGCACGGTTGGCTGCACTGCCCGCTGCGACGATGCCTGCCCGCGGTCCTGCGTGTCGCGCGTCGCGTCGTCCGCCTGGCCGGGCGTGCTTCGCGCTCGCCTGCTCGCCTCCCGGCCTGAGCAGTCCGATGCGGGACCACTCCCGAGCCCGCGCGCCTGTCGCCACCCCTCGCATCCCGCCGCGCCGCGGGTGTAGGCTGGTGGCGCGACACCACAACACCCACAGGAGGCTGGCCATGGCGTTCAGTGCTGCAGGGAATCGGGGACCGCTGGCGGAGATCAATGTCACCCCGCTGGTCGATGTGATGCTGGTGCTGTTGATCATCTTCATCGTCACCGCGCCGATGCTGACGCGGACGATCGCCATGGACCTGCCGCAGCGGACGCCGGCACTTTCCAGGCCCTTGCCGCCACCGGACCCGATCCAGTTGCGCCTGGACGCCAGTGGCCAGTTGTTCTGGAATGCCGCGCCGCTGGCCTTGCGCGATCTGCAGCCGCGGCTGCAGGAAGCGATGGCGCAGGCGGCCGGCAATCCGCCCGAACTGCGCATCGATGCCAGTCCGGACGCCGACTACGAGGCCATGGCCAAGGTGCTGGCGGCGGCCAAGAACGCCGACGTCCAGCGCATCGGCTTCGTGCAGTAACAGGCGGTCGGTGGTGCGACGCCACCATTGCCGGTGGCGTCGCGTGCGTCGGGAACTCGCGCGTTTCCGCTTGCGGGAGGCAGCGAACGCCCAGGTTGATCGGATTGCGCCGATCGCGACAACCTTGCTGTACGCGATCGCTGCGCCTGCGACGCCGGCAAGTTCCAGGGAGCCAGGCCGCGCTGCCGGCCTCGCTCAGCGTGCCCCGGCCAGCACCGCCAGATACGCCTTCACCGTGGCGTCGAGCCCGGCGTAGAGCGCCTCGCCGATCAGCGCGTGGCCGATCGACACTTCCAGCACCTGCGGCACCGTCTCCAGGAACGCGCCGAGATTGGCCTGGGCCAGATCGTGGCCGGCGTTGACGCCGAGCCCGGCAGCCTGCGCGCGGCGTGCGGCAGCAGCGAACGGCGCGGCCGCGGCTCTGTCGCCCTGCTCCCAAGCGGCGGCATAGGGTCCGGTGTACAACTCGATGCGGTCGGCGCCCAGTTCGGCCGCCACCGCCAGGTCGGGGTTGTCGGCATCGACGAACAGGCTGACCCGGCAGCCCAGGGCTTTCAGTTCGGCGATCAGCGGGCGCAGGCGGTCGCTGTCGCTGTCGCGGCCGAAGTCGAAACCGTGGTCGGAGGTGAGCTGGCCGTCGCCGTCGGGCACCAGGGTGGCCTGCGCCGGGCGGGTCTGCGCGCACAGGGCGATCAGTCCCGGGTAGCCGGGACGCGGCGGCGCGAACGGGTTGCCTTCGATGTTGAATTCGACGCCGCGCTCGCGGGTCAGTTCGGCCAGCGCCAGCACGTCCTCGGCATGGATGTGGCGCCGGTCCGGGCGCGGGTGCACGGTGATGCCGTGCGCGCCGGCGTCCAGGCAGGCACGCGCGGCGTCGAGCACGCTGGGCAGGTCGCCGCCGCGCGAATTGCGCAGCACCGCGATCTTGTTGACGTTGACGCTCAGCTTGGTCATCGCCGGCGAACCGCTTACGGCGCTGCGGCGTCGTCGCTGGCGGCGGCCGCGGCGCGGCGCGCCTCGGCCTGCTCGCGCAGCCGGCGCAGTTCGGCCGGGTCGATCATCGGCATCGCGTCGCGCTGGCTGGCGTCGCCGATCTTGGCCACGTACCAGCCGCGTGCCCAGGCCAGCAGAAAGGCCAGCGCGGCCAGCAGGCTCACCACCAGCAACCACATGTGCGGCGTCGTGAACGCCAGAACGAAAGCACCCAGCGCGAGCGGCAGAAAGAGCCAGTACATGACGATCTCCCCAAGGATGGCGCAGTGTAGCGCCGCCGGGCGTGCCGGTTCCACGTGGTACCGCGGCCGGCGCGCGCCGCTCCCGGCGCCGGGGCGCCGCGCTTACAGCAGCGGCGAGGTCAGCCGCGCCACCGCCTCCGGCAGCCGGTAGCGCCACAGCGAGCGCTTGCGGTCGTCGCGTACGCGCACCGCATCGGCCATCTCCCCTTCCAGAAGCTCGGCCAGCTGCCGGGTCAGCCCGCGGTCGCGGAACAGCGTGGCGACCTCGAAATTGAGCCGGAAACTGCGGTTGTCGAAGTTGGCGCTGCCGACCAGGCACAGGTCCTCGTCGGTGATCAGCGCCTTGGTGTGCAGCATGCGCGGGCCGTACTCGTAGATCCGCACGCCGGCCTGCAGCAGTTCGTCGAAGTAAGAGCGCGCGGCCAAGGTCACCAGCCGCGAGTCGCTGCGCTTGGGCACCAGCAGGCGCACGTCCAGCCCGCCCAGCGCCGCCGAGGTCAGCGCCATGCGCGCGGCCTCGCCCGGCACGAAGTACGGCGTGACCAGCCACACCCGCCGTTGCGCCTCGTGGATCGCCGCCACCTGCAGGCGATGGATGCTCTCCCACGATGAATCCGGCCCCGACACCAGCACCTGCGCCTGGATCGTGCCGGCATCGCGGCTGGGCATGTCGCTGGGCCAGATCCGCGCCATGTCGAAGGCATCGCGGCCCTGGCGGGTGGCGTACAGCCAGTCCTCCACGAACACCAGCTGCAGGCTGCGCACCACGTGGCCTTCGCAGCGCAGGTGCAGGTCGCGGTAGGCGTCGGCGCGCAGCGCCTCGTTCTCCTCGTCGGTGACGTTGATGCCGCCGGTGAAGGCGATGCGGCCGTCGATCACCACGATCTTGCGGTGGGTGCGCAGGTTGACCCAGGGCCGCTTGAACTTGAACGGCCGCAGCAACTGGGTGGGATGGAACCAGGCCACCTCGGCGCCGGCCTCCAGCAGCGGCCGCAGGAAGCGCTTGCGCACCTGCGAGGAGCCGACCGCATCCAGCAGCAGGCGCACGCGCACGCCGGCGCGGGCGCGCTCGACCAGCGCGTCGCGGATGCGCGTGCCGGTGCGGTCGGGATTGAAAATGTAGTACTCCAGGTGCACGTGGTGCTGGGCGGCACCGATGTCGCGCACGATCGCCTCGTAGGTGGCGGCGCCGTCGACCAGCCACTGCACCGCGGTGGCCGAACTCGGCGCCAGGCCGGTGGTGGCCTGGGCGATCTTGGCCAGCTCGGTGCAGTCGGCATCCGGCGGGCACACGCTGCTGTAGTGCTCCATGCCCGAGCGCGAGCGGCCGCGGCGCAGGCGCTGCCGCTTCACCTTCTGCGGGCCCAGCAGGTAGTAGATGACGAAGCCCAGGTAGGGCAAGGCGGCCAGCGACAGCACCCAGCTCAGCGTCGCCGCCGGCTCGCGCTTCTGCAGCACGATCCATCCGCTCAGCCACAGGATGTACAGCAGGTAGGCGGCGGTGAGGTAGGCGCCGATGTGCGGGATGCCGGTCAGCCGGTCCCAGGTGTTCTGCAGAGTCGCGATCACGAGCATCGGCGGATTCTAGAGGGTGACGCGGAGGTTGCGGCGAAGGCGATGCCGGCCCGGCACCGCGGCGACCGCCCGGATCGCGTGGGTTTGCTGTCTGGCGCGCTGGCAGCCATCCGCTCAGCGAACCTGCGCTGCACTGCGGGTGCATGACAGCAGGCGTTCGCGGCAACCGGGTGACGCCAAGGCGACGGCGTTCGCGTGCGCCCGCGACGAGGCCCCGGTTCGGCGAATGGCAGCGTCATCGCCGAAGAGCGACAGGCCGCCGGCCCGCCGTGGAACGTCGATCTGCTGCGCCGCCGTGCGCAACGGGCGGAGGTGAGCCACGCTGACTGCGTGGCCTGAAAGATTCAGCGCCGCCGTCGGTGCCGTCGCATCCGCCGAGACGGTCGGCGCGTAGCCTATGCCGATGAGCACCGCCATCAAGGGCCGCGGCGCCGGCAGCCATTTGCCGGGCCGCTTCGAACGGACCGTCAGCCAGGCCGAGGACGACGGCTGGCATCCCGACGACAGCGAGGAATTCGCCGCTCCGCGCCTGCGCACCCAGGTGAGCGAGGAGACCGCGCGCAGCATCATCAGCCGCAACCAGTCGCCGGACGTGGGGTTCGCGCAGTCGGTGAACCCGTACCGCGGCTGCGAGCACGGCTGCAGCTACTGCTTCGCCCGCCCCAGCCACGCCTATCTGAACCTGTCGCCGGGGCTGGATTTCGAGACGCGGCTGTTCGCCAAGACCAATGCCCCAGAGCTGCTGCGCCGTGAGCTGGCCAAGCCCGGCTACGTGCCCAGCCCGATCGCGCTGGGCATCAACACCGACGCCTACCAGCCGATCGAGCGCAAGCTGCAGCTGACCCGGCGCCTGATCGAGGTCTTCGCCGAGACCCGCCACCCGTTTTCGCTGATCACCAAGAACGCGCTGGTCGAGCGCGACCTGGACCTGCTGGCGCCGCTGGCCCGCGACAACCTGGTCAGCGTGCACTTCTCCGTGACCTCGCTGGACCCGCGACTGTCGGCCAGGCTGGAGCCGCGCGCCTCGGCGCCGCACGCGCGGCTGCGGGCGATGCGTACGCTGCATGAGGCCGGCGTGCCGGTCGGGGTGATGGTGGCGCCGGTGATCCCGTGGATCAACGATCACGCGCTGGAAGCGGTGCTGGAGGCGGCCCGCGAGGCCGGTGCCGAGTCCGCCGGCTACGTGCTGCTGCGCCTGCCGCACGAGGTGGCGCCGCTGTTCCGCGACTGGCTGCAGGCGCACCATCCCGACCGCGCCGCGCACGTGATGAGCACGGTGCAGCAACTGCGCGGCGGCAAGGACTACGACAGCACCTTCGGCAAGCGCATGCGCGGCGAAGGCGTCTACGCCGACCTGCTGGCACGGCGCTTCGCGCTGGCGCACAAGCGGCTGGGTTATGCCGAGTCCCCGCGCCGCCGCCTGGACTGCAGCCACTTCGTCAAACCGTTGCCGCCGCGCCCGCCGTCGCCGCAGGGTGTGTTGTTTTGAGCGGGGATTGGGGATTCGGGATTGGGGATTCGTAATGGGGCAGGGATTCGGAATTCGGGATTGGGGATTAGCAAGAGCGGCGCGTCGCGGCGGCCCGACGCAGCCACTGCAATTCAGCCACCAAGAAAGCAGCTTTTACGAATCCCCAATCCCCACTCCCGAATCCCTGCTTTTGACGAATCCCCATTCCCTATTCCCTATTCCCTGCCGTAAAGCGCCTGCGCCGACTGGAACAGGATCCAGCTCGTCGCGATGAACTTGTCGCCGCGCTGCGGGCGGTTGCCGCGGTGGGTGTGGGTGAAGGCGGTCGGGGCGATCAGCAGGCTGCCGGCGCGCGGGACGATCTTGCGCTGCTGGAACAGGAACTCGGTCTCGCCCTCGTCGAAATCGTCGTTGAGGTACAGGGTCCACAGCAGGTGCCGGTGCAGGGTCTCGGCACTCGGATCGCGCGGGTACAGTTCGCAGTGCCAGTACGGGTAGCCGCCCTCGCCCGCTTCGTACCACTGCAGGTTGATCGCGCCCGGGCGCAGGCAGGTGCGCGCCAGGTTGGACAGCGCGGCGTCGTCGAGCAGGGCGAAGTCGTCGGCGCCGAGCCGGTGCGGCTGGCCGTCGGCGCCGGGCACCTGCAGCATCAGCGGCGAGATCAGGGTCTGCGGGTACTTGCGCAGGTAGCCGAGCAGCCCGCCGAACACGGCCTGCTGCAGCCGCTGTTCCACGTCGCGCCACGGTTCCAGGCCGCTGATGCGCAGGTCGCGGCTGCGCTTGAGCTCGGGAAACACGCCGCTGCCGACCTCGCCGGGCCGCAACTGGGTGCTGCCGCGCAGGCGGCGCAGGATGGCGGCGCAGTCCTCGCGGGACATGGCGCCATCGAACACTTCGATGAAATCGGGATGCAGGTCGGACATCGCGCGACCTTACCAGCGATTTCGCAGGGTTGCAGCCGCAGCGCAGCGGCTCCGTGCCACTGGCGCTCCGACGCGGCGGAACGCTCAGGCCAGCGGCGGCGGGTACGGATTGGCCTTGAGCAGGCGCGCCAGGTGCGCGGCGTTGCTGGCGGCGGTCTTGATGGTGTCGGCCAGCACCTTCGGCGTCTGCTTCAGGTCCTGGTAGTCGGTGCTGCCCATCGCCTCGCCGACCCAGTACGGCGGGCTGCCGGCGGCGATGCTGAAACCGAAGTCGGTCAGCCCCTGGTAGAGATCGGCACTGACCTTGTGCGCGCCATCCTCGTTGCCCACCACCGCGACCATGGCCACGCGGTTGAAGGTCGGATAGACGCCGTCGTCGCCGATCTCGCCGAGGAACGCATCCATGCGCTCCAGCACGCGTTGCGCCAGGCTCGAGGGATGACCGACCCAGATCGGTGTGGCCAGCACGACGATGTCTGCATCCAGCACGCGCTGGCGCAGCTGCGGCCAGGCATCGCCGTCGCCTTCGTCGGCACGTACGCCGGGGCGCACGTCGAAGTCGGCCACACGCGCCGAATCGCCCTGCACGCCGTGCGCGGCCAGTGCCTGCAGGATCTGATCCAGCAGGCGTTGGGTGGACGAGGGCGCAGTGCCGCGCTTGAGCGAGCAGTTCAGGCCGAAGGCGCGCAGGGACATGGTCCGACTCCGTCAGTAAAACCCCACTGTGGATCGGGCGCGATGGGCCTGACGTCGCGATGGCGTGCAAGGGTCGTGAGCGCTGCGGCACCGCAAACGCGCAGCGAGCGCGTCGAGATCAGGCATGTGTCGATAGCGGTCCGCCGCCGCGATCGCCCCATCGCGCACCGACCAGGCGTGCGGGCGCTGTCGGTGGCTAGGAGCGCTTGGATGACCCGGGCGTGCCTCGGATCGCGATGCCCAGCAGCGCCAGCCACACCGCCAGCGCCAGCAGGGTCGGCAGCTCGAAGCGGCTGGAGTTGTACAGGGTGAAGCTGCGGGCGGCGAAGAACAGCAGCGTCCACAGCGCCAGGTTGACCAGCACGATGCGCCGCCGCCAGCGGTGGCGGGTGAACAGCGCGATGACGGTGGGCATCAGCGCGACCGGTGCGGTGGCGAAGAAGAACAGCACGACGAGGGTCTGGTTCATGGGGTTCCTCCCGCCCGGGACGACCAGGTGCACGCGACGACCGCCGGCGATCAACGCGCTCTGCTGTCGCCGGACGCCGCTACCCTACCGCAGCCAGGGCGTCAGGCAACCGCCGGCACGTCGCCAGCGGCGTAAAGGAGCGGTGTCGCAGCGGACGCACGGTCGTGCGTCATGACGAGCGCCGCTCCCACGCCTCAGTGCGCCGCACTCGCTGGCCAGACCCGATCGACCAGGTCGCCGATTTCGATCGGCGACTGTTCGCCTTCCGCAGCACGCTGCCAGGCCGCTGGCGAAGGACCTTGGCGCTCGGTCGGCGGCGCGTCCCACAGCGTGACGTTGAGCGCGAACACCACCACACCGCCCTTGGCCTGGAATGGCGGTACCCGCTCCAGAGCGGTGATCAGCGTGTTTGCCATCGCATCGGGCAGTGCAGGTGTCACATCCAGCCAGACCCGGGACCGGCCGCCAGGGCGGACCGCCACGGCCACGAAGCCGGCGGCCGGTCGGGGTGTGGCGATCGGCGCCAGTTCGCGCGACGCCGTGGCATTGAGCGCTTTCACATATGCCGCCAGGTCTTCGACGCTCTCGGCGCGATCGCGCATCACCGATTCGGGCTGCAGCAGCATGAGGTTCTGCATGCGAAAGGGTTCGGCGGCCGACAGCGTTCCGCTCGACATCATCGCCACCAGCATCAGGCACCAGCGCATCGGAACCTCCCTGTTCGTCTCGATCGGCGCATCCTGCCGCATCGCCGCGCGCCCGGCCAGGGGGCGCGGCAAGCGTCGGGGATCAGTACAGCAGATCGACGTAGTGGATCTTCTTCGCGCCGAAACCGCCACAGCCCTCGCTGGTCGTGTACTGCAGCACGACCTGGGTCCTGGACGTGGCGGCGGAGAGAATGGCCGAATACTTTTCTTTGGCGATGGCGTCCGCGGAAAAATCGATCACCCAGCGTCCATCGGACGCGCACTCGTTGTTGGTCGGCTGGTTCTCCAGCCAGACCGAAGCGTAGTTGGATTCGACCACGACGCGGGTGATCTTCCCCTGCTGCGTGGTGTCGGCACAGGCCACACCCGAGACGAGCAGCAGCAACAGCCCGAAGACATGTTTCATTGCATTTCCCCTGTTTGAGTTTTCTACCGCCATCGGCGCTGTGGCAGTGAGCGCACATCATCGAGCCAAGACGCCGCCCCGAAGCGACTGCGCCGCTACAGGACGATCTCGCCCCCCAATCGCAATGTGCCGCCTGTAGCGGCCTCCCCTTGCACCCACCGCGACCATTCCGGCGATGCTGCACCGAGGATACGGCGGCGCTGGCGACAGCCGCCATCGTCCAGAGCCCCCGGACGCGCGGCTGCCGCGCCACCACGCTCAGCCGTGGTGGCTGTCGTGCTCCAGGTGATACCGCACCGCCTCGGCCACTTCGTTCTTCGAGCCCAGGAACACCGGCACGCGCTGGTGCAGTTGCTCCGGCTGCAGGCCGAGGATGCGTGCGCGGCCGGTGCTGGCGGCGCCGCCGGCCTGCTCCACCAGCATGCCCATCGGGTTGGCTTCGTACATCAGCCGCAGCTTGCCGGCCTTGCCCGGGTCTTTCTTGTCCCAGGGATAGATGAAGATGCCGCCGCGGGTGAGGATGCGATGCACGTCGGCGACCATGCTGGCGATCCAGCGCATGTTGAAGTTCTTGCCGCGCACGCCTTCGCTGCCGGCCAGCAGGTCGGCCACGTACTGCTGCATCGGCGCTTCCCAATGACGCTGGTTGGACATGTTGATCGCGAACTCGGCGGTGTCCTCGGGGATGCGCATGTCGGCCTGGGTCAGCAGGAAGCTGCCCTCCTCGCGCTCCAGGGTGAAGGCGTGGGTGCCGTGGCCCAGGGTCAGCACCAGCATCGTGCTGGGGCCGTAGATGCAGTAGCCGGCCGCGACCTGCGCGGTGCCCGGCTGCAGGAAGTGCTCGTCGCCGGGCTTGTCGGTGCCTGGGGGCGCGCGCAGCACCGAGAAGATGGTGCCGACCGAGACGTTGACGTCGATGTTGGAGCTGCCGTCCAGCGGATCGAACAGCAGCAGGAAATCGCCGCTGGGGTACTTGTCGGGCACCGGCTGGCAGTGGTCCATCTCTTCGGAGGCGCAGGCGGCGAGGTGGCCGCCCCAGGCATTGGCTTCGAGCAGGATGTCGTTGCTGAGCACGTCCAGCTTCTTCTGCGCTTCGCCCTGCACGTTGCCGGTGCCGGCATCGCCGAGCACGCCGCCGAGGGCGCCCTTGCTGACCGCGATGGAGATGCGCTTGCAGGCGCGGGACACGATCGTGATGAGCTGGCGCAGCTCCGGGCCGATACGCCCGGCATGCTGTTCTTCGATCAGGAAGCGGGTCAGCGACGTTCGCGACATGGGCAGGACGGCCTTGCGTGAGAAGGGGGCCGCCATTGTCGCGGGTTGCGCGGTAGATTTCGATCAATGGTGTTTCGCGACCATGCCGGCGCGGGCCGACACGGCCACCATGCAGGCACAAAAAAAGCCGGAAGCGCAGGCGCTTCCGGCTCGGTGCGGGACCGCAGGGCTCAGCCCTTGTGCACGGTCGCCACGGCCTGGGTCACGTAGTCCAGGTTCTTCTGGCTCAGCGCGGCCACGCAGATGCGGCCGGTGCCGACCGCGTAGATGCCGAACTCCTCGCGCAGCCGGTCCACCTGCGCCTTGCTCAGGCCCGAGTAGGAGAACATGCCGGCCTGCTGCTGGATGAAGCCGAACTCCGGCGCGCCCAGGGCGGCCAGCTTCTGCACCATGCCGGCGCGCAGGGCGTGGATGCGCTCGCGCATCTCGGTCAGTTCCTGCTCCCACATCGCGCGCAGTTCGGGGCTGTTGAGCACCCCGGCGACCAGCGCGGCGCCGTGCGTGGACGGGCTGGAGTAGATGGTGCGGATGATGCGCTTGACCTGCGACTGCACCGCCTTGCTCTCGGCGGCGTTGGCCGAGACCACCGACAGCGCGCCGACGCGCTCGCCGTACAGCGAGAACGACTTGGAGTACGAACTGGCGACCACGTAGTTGTCGATGCCGACCTCGGCCAGCAGGCGCACCGCGTAGGCATCGGCGTCGATGCCCTTGTCGAAGCCCTGGTAGGCGATGTCCACGAACGGGAACAGGTTGCGTTCCTTCAGCAGCTCGGCCACGGTGCGCCACTGCGCCTGGCTCAGGTCGGCGCCGGTCGGGTTGTGACAGCAGGCGTGCAGCAGCACCACGCTGCCGGGGGCGAGCTGGCGCAGGTCGGCGAGCATGCCGTCGAAGTTCAGGCCGTGGCTGGCCGGATCGAAATAGGTGTACTCGACCACGTCGAAGCCGGCGGCACCGAACACGGCGCGGTGGTTCTCCCAGCTCGGGTTGCTGATGGCGATGGTCGAGGTGGACAGCAGCTTCTTCAGCAGGTCCGCGCCCACCCGCAGCGCACCGCTGCCGCCGATGGTCTGCGAGGTGGCGACGCGGCCGGCGGCCAGCAGCGGCGACTCGGCGCCGAACAGCAGCTTCTGCGTGGCTAGGTCGTAGGCCGGCAGGCCGTCGATCGGCAGGTAGCCGCGCGGCCTGGCGTCCTGCGCCAATTGCTGTTCGATCTGCTGCACCGCGCGCAGCAGCGGGATGCGGCCGTTTTCGTCGTAGTAGATGCCCACGCCCAGGTTGACCTTGGTCGGGCGGGAATCGGCGTTGTAGGCCTCGGTCAGGCCCAGGATCGGGTCGCCTGGGACCTGTTCCACGTTTGCAAAGAAGGACACGGCGGTACTCGTTCGGTGGCGGAGGTGGGGGCCGGAAGGACCGGAGCCGGCGCGGTCAAACACCTCATCCTAACAAACGCTGCCGCGCTTGGCCGGGTGCGGCCGGGCGGCAGTTGGGCGATGATGGGCCATGTCATCTTCCCTGCCCTCCGCCCTGCTCTGCGGGGCCTGCGCTCTGGCGCTGTCGTCCCTGGTCCACGCCGCTCGCGGCGAGGATCCGGCCACCACCTTGCCAGTGCTTCAGGTCCAGGCCGCCCGCGTCGGCGGCGTGGCCGATTTCGACCTGCCGGCGTCGCTGACCACGACCGGCCTGGGCGACAGCGACCGCCTCGGCATACAGGCGTCCGAGGCGCTGGTCGGGGTGCCCGGCCTGCTCGCGCGCGATCGCCAGAACTATGCGCAGGACACCCAGCTGTCGATCCGCGGCTTCGGCGCGCGCTCGGCGTTCGGCGTACGCGGCGTTCGCCTGCTGCTGGACGGCATCCCGGCGACGATGCCGGACGGCCAGGGCCAGCTATCCAACTTCAACCTGTTCGGCAGCGAGCGCGTCGAGGTGCTGCGCGGGCCGTTCTCGGCCCTGTACGGCAACTCTTCCGGCGGCGTGGTGCAGCTGTGGAGCGCCGACGGCCAGCCGGACGATCCGTGGCGGCTGCGCAGTGCGATCGGCAGCCACGGCACCGCCGCCCTCAGCGCGCAGGCGCTGGGCCAGCAGGGGGACGTCCACTACAACCTGGCGGCCACCCATTTCAGCACCGACGGCTACCGCAACCACAGCCACGCCGAGCGCACCACCTTCAACGCCAAGATCGGCATCGACCTGGCGCCCGGGCGGCGCCTGGACCTGCTGCTCAACGCGCTGGAGGCGCCCGATGCGCAGGATCCGCTGGGCCTGAGCCGCGCCCAGGTCGCCGCCGACCCGCGCCAGGCCACTGCCGCCGCCGGCCAGTTCGACACCCGCAAGTCCACCCGCCAGGTGCAGGCCGGCGCGATCTTCACCCAGCAGGTGGACCAGCAGACCTGGCGGCTGATGGGCTACGCCGGGCGCCGCGACGTCACCCAATACCTCTCGGTCCCGGTGGGCGCGCAGAGCAACCCGCTCAATGCCGGCGGCGTGATCGACCTGGACGGCGACTACGGCGGCCTCGACGCGCGCTGGGCCTGGCAGGGCGAACTGGGCGGCCGCCCGTTCCAGTTCACCGTCGGCGCCAATGCCGACCGCCAGCAACAGCACCGCACCGGCTACGAGAACTTCGTCGGCAGCACGCTGGGGGTGAAGGGTCGGCTGCGCCGCGACCAGCAGGACCGGGTGGAGAACGTGGACCAGTTCGCCCAGGCCTGGTGGCAGTTCGCCGAGCGCTGGTCGCTGCTGGCCGGGCTGCGCCACAGCCAGGTGCGGTTCCGCTCGAACGATGCCTACATCGTCGGCCGCAATCCCGACGACAGCGGCCGCACCGACTATGCGGCGACCACGCCGGTGGCCGGGCTGGTGTTCCGCGTCACCGACGACCTGCGGCTCTACGCCTCGGCCGGGCGCGGGTTCGAGACCCCGACCTTCAACGAGCTGGGCTACCGCCGCGACGGCGGCGCCGGCCTGGCGCTGGACCTGGACGCCGCGCGCAGCCAGAACCTGGAACTGGGCGCGAAGTGGCGCAACGCCGCCGGCGCCCGTTGGGACGCGGCGCTGTTCCGCGCCACCACCGAGGACGAGCTGGCGGTGGCCAGCAACACCAACGGCCGCAGTACCTATCGCAACATCGGCCGCACCCGCCGCCAGGGCGCCGAGACCAGCGTGACCCTGCCGCTGGGCGCCAGTGCGCAACTGCAGGTGGCCTACACCTGGCTGCAGGCGACGGTGCGCCAGGCCTACCTGACCTGCGCCAGCAGCGGCTGCGCGACGCCGACCGCGGTGGTGGCCGCCGGCACGCGCCTGCCCGGCGTGCCGCAGCAGCAACTGTTCGCGCGCTGGCAGTGGCAGCCGCGCGCCTGGCAATTCGCGGTGGAGGGCGTGGCCGCCGGCGACACCGTGGTCAACGACCTGGCCAGCGAGGCCGCGCCCGGCTACGCCCTGCTCAACCTGGAAGCGGCGCGGCGCTGGACCACCGCGCACGGCACCCTGCGCACCTTCGCGCGCATCGACAACGCGTTCGATCGCCGCTACATCGGCTCGGTCATCGTCAACGACGGCAACGGCCGTTACTACGAGCCGGGCCCCGACCGCAGCTACACGGTCGGCTTGCAGTGGGACTTGCCGCACTAGCCGCGAACGCCTGCCGGTCGGGCTAGCTTTCGCTCGCGGCTGCGTGGCGAGGCGGCTGCGCACCCGCTTGGTTCTGGCGACCATTCGGCGATGGCCTGCCGCAGCTGTACGCCGACGACAGTCGATGCGTTCATCAGCATCTGCACCCGTCGAACGACGGCAAGTGCGAGGCGCAGCTGCAGCGCGAGGCGAACGCGATAGCGGCACTGCGGAAGAAGGCGCCTGGCAGCCGCGTATGAATCATCGGAGGCGATGCCGCGCCTGGCTTGAGCGAACGCCAGGTGCCGCGTGTCTACATGCTGCGCCGCGCATGCAAGTCGTCTACCAAACGCACTGCACCTGTCTACGCGAACCGGCGGCGGACGCTGGCGGCGTTCTTCGCGGCGGCGCTAGCGTAATGCCACCCCCGCATACCGCCACGCCTCTCCAGGAGACGCACCATGAGCACATCCGACGACAGCCGCGACAACGCCGGCACCAAGAGCAAACCCGCGTTGGCCGAAGGCGTCAGCGCCACGCCGTACCAAGGCACCTTCACGGTGGTCAATTGCACCGGCCAGACGATCAACAACGTCAGCGTCAAGCACACCTGCGGCAACTACATGGATCCGGCCGCTTCGGCGTCGCTGCCGCCGGGCGGTACGATCGCCTCCGTGCCGCTGCGGGCGCAGACCGGCTCCAACGACTACTGGAACCTGTCGTTCCAGATGAGCGACGGCAGCTCGCGTAGCCGCAACAGCAAGCAATGCAACTACGTGCAGAGCGATGCGCCGGGGACCTGCATCATCGCGCTGTACGCCAGCAGCTTCAGTGTGCTGACGCCGGTCAGCTCACCGTGCATGAACAACAGCTACGACTGAGCGATTGCATGCCCGGCCGCTGCTGTCGCGACGTCGGCAGCGGCAGGGCATTGCCCGCGGTGACGAGCGTGCGCCTCGACATCGCGACCGCCGTCCGCGTCAACTGCGCATGATCGATACCCCGCCGTCGACCAGCATCGCGCTGCCGGTCACGAACGCGGCTTCGTCCGAGGCCAGGAACAGCGCGGCCCGTGCCAGTTCGTCCGGCTGCGCCAGGCGCTTGAGCGCATGCAGCTGCGCGACCTGCGCCAGCGCTTCCGGCGTGCCGTTCATCGCGTCCGCCATCGGCGTGTGCGTGCCGCCCGGCAGCAAGGCGTTGACCCGGATCGCCTGCGGTCCGAACTCCGCTGCCAGCGCCTGGGTCAGGCCGATCAGGCCGGCCTTGCTGGCGGCATAGGCGGCGGTGCACGGGAAGCCGACGGTGTGGCCGACGAAGGTCGAGGTGAAGATCAGCGACCCGCCGCCGCGTGCCAGCATCGCCGGAATCTGATGCTTGGCGCCGAAGAATGCGCCGCTGAGATTGGTATCGAGCGCGTCGCGCCAGGCCTGCGCCTGCAGCTGCGTGGTCGGCACCAGTGTGCCCAGGGTGCCGGCGTTGTTGAAGCCGATGTCCAGCCCGCCGAAGCGCGTGTTCGCCAGCGCCACCAACGCCTGCGCATAGGCCTCCTCGCGGACGTCGCCGGCCAGCCACGCGGCCTGGCCGCCGGCGTCCTCGATCTCAGCGGCGAGCGTCTGCAGCAGCGCGCCGCGGCGCGCGCCGAGCACCACGCAGGCGCCTTCGCGTGCGAACAGATGCGCGGCGGCGTGGCCGATGCCGGAACTGGCGCCGGTGATGAGCGCGATCTTGCCGTGCAAGCGTTGCATGTGAAGCTCCATGGTGGCGAAGGAGCCTGGAGCATCGCCGGCCCCACCGCGCACTGCTCGCCGTGTTCGGACGCGGCAGTCGCGGGCCGATGTGTACCGCCCGAAAGACACGTTGGGTGTGAGAGCGACGGTCAACCGTGACGCGGCGCTCTGCGGGGGCTGTCGCGGCTCGGCAAGAAACGCGGTTGTCCTGTAGGAGCGCCTTTTAGCCGCGACTGGCATGCCCGATCAGGTCACGTCGCGGCTGAAGCCGCTTGTGTCAAATAAGGGTCTATCGTTGTAGGTGAGAGCGGAGTGCGGCAGGCCGTTTAGCCGCAGTGCTAGCAAGCACGAGTAGGAGTCAGCGCCG
>NZ_NQYT01000108.1:0-23649 GCF_009192935.1 Xanthomonas sp. LMG 12461 | reverse complement strand
TAGGATAAGGAAGCTACACGGGTAAGGTCGTCGGCAGCGTCAGATAGGAAGAAGAGCCAGAGATAGGTTCGCGCGGCGCCGCATGCCGGTCGCGTGGCCGGAACGCTGATTTGCGCTGGATGTGGATGTGGTTGTGAGTGTGGGCAGGAGGATGCTTGTCTGGCGGTCGGACCCTCACCCCAACCCCTCTCCCGGCGGGAGAGGGGCTAACGCCGTTCCTTCTCCCCTCGGGAGAAGGTGCCCCGCAGGGGCGGATGAGGGTCGGGCAGCGCCTGCATGGCTGGGGCGTGCTGCGTGCGCCGTACCCTCACCCCAACCCCTCTCCCGACGGGAGAGGGGCTATTAGCTGCCTCAGCCTCTGCAAATCCCAAATCCCAAATTCCCAATCCCCGCCCCCAAGGCATGTGCCACAAGCTGGGCACCGCGATGCTGGACTTGCCCGGCCCCAGACGCTAGCGTGCAAAGCGTTTTTGTCGTTTCAGGGGTAACCATGAACAACGCTGCCGCGCCGCGCCAGCTCACGTTCCGTGCCGTGGTGCTGGCGATCGTGCTGGCCGTGGTGCTGTCCGCCGCCAATGCCTACCTCGGTCTGTTCGCCGGCCTGACCATCGCCACCGCGATTCCGGCGGCGGTGGTGTCGATGGGGGTGCTGCGCCTGCTCGGCGGCGGCTCCATCCTCGAGAACAACATCGTGCAGACCGGTGCCTCGGCCGGTTCCTCGATCGCGGCGGGGGTGATCTTCACCATCCCGGCGCTGGTGATCATGGGCTACTGGCCGGACTTCAAGTACTGGTGGGTGCTCGGCATCGCCGGCATGGGCGGCCTGCTCGGGGTGCTGTTCTCGGTGCCGCTGCGGCGCTCGATGATCGTCGAGGATCCGCTGCCGTTCCCGGAGGGCAAGGCCGCCGCGGAAGTGCTCAAGGCCGGCGAAAATCCCGGGCCGGGGCTGAAGATCCTGGGTCTGTCGGCGGCGATCGGCGGGCTGGTCAAGCTCGGCGCGGCCAGCGGCCTGAAGGTGATTCCGGATACCTGGGCGCAGGCTGCGTACGTCGGCAGCAGCAAGATGGTCGGCTACATCGGAACCGGTCTGTCGCCGGCGCTGTTGGGCGTGGGCTACATCGTCGGGCTCAACGTCGGCATCGTGGTGCTGTCCGGCTCTATCCTGTCTTGGCATATCGCCATCCCGCTCTACCAGCAGTTCTTCATGGGCTCCGACCCGGCGCTGGCGCAGAGTCTGGCCAATGCGCCGGCGGCAGAGGCTGCGTTTGGGATCTGGGGCGAAAAAGTCCGCTACCTCGGTGTGGGTGCGATGCTGATCGGCGGCGTGTGGACGCTGTTCTCGCTGCGCAAGTCGCTGCTGTCGGGCGTCAAGAGCGGCTTCGCCGCGGCGCGCAAGAGCACCGGCGGCGCCGCGGTAGCCGAGACCGACCGCGACCTGCCGATGAAGTGGATGCTGGTGGCGTTGCTGCTATGCACGCTGCCGCTGCTGGGCCTGTACCAGGCCATCGTCGGCCAGTGGCACGTCAGCGTGCCGATGACCCTCATCATGATCGTCGCCGGTTTCCTGTTCGTCTCGGTGTCCGGCTACCTGGCCGGCCTGATCGGCTCGTCGAACAACCCGGTCTCCGGCATCACCATCTCCACCATCCTGTTCGCCTCGGCGGTGCTGGTGCTGCTGCTCGGGCGCGATTCGCCGATCGGCGCGGTCGCCGCGATCATGATCGGCGCAGTGGTGTGCTGCGCCGCGGCGGTCGGCGGCGACAACCTGCAGGATCTGAAGACCGGCTACCTGGTCGGCGCCACGCCATGGAAGCAGCAGTTGATGCTGGCCATCGGCGCATTCTCCTGTGCGCTGATCATGGCGCCGGTGCTGAACCTGCTCGCAGAGGCGTACGGGATCGGCAGCAAGACGCTTCCGGCCCCCCAGGCGGTGTTGATGGCCTCGGTAGCCAAGGGTCTGTTCGGTGGGACACTGCCGTGGACGATGATTGCGATCGGCGCCGGTGTCGGTGCGGCGATCATCGCGTTTGACGAATGGTTGAAGAAGACGGGCAAGCGCTTTCGCGTGCCGGTGCTCGCCGCGGCGATCGGCATCTACCTGCCGCTGGAGCTGATGGTGCCGATCTTCCTTGGTGGCCTGATCGCCCACTTGGTCGAGCGTTTCCACAAGATTCGCGCCGATGACGAGGAAGGGCGAGATCGCGTGCATCGTCCAGGCGTGTTGTTTTCAGCGGGTCTTATCACCGGTGAGGCGTTGATGGGCATCGGCATTGCGCTTCCGATCGTCATCACCAACAACAAGAACGTGCTGGCGCTTCCCGAGGCCTATCACCTCAACCAGTGGTACGGCCTGGCGCTGCTGGCCTTCGTCGGCTGGCTGCTGTACCGCACCGGCCGCAAGGGCGAAGCCGCGGCCGCGCCGCGCACGTAACCGGCGCAATCGCCTCCTGCAACGCAACATCCGAAGCCCGGCCCCGCGCCGGGCTTCGCTTTTTCCGGCCGGGCCCGCGCGCCGCACGTGCCGATCCCATCAGCTTCTCGCTGGCTGCTCCGCGCCGCGTGTGTCGCAAAGACCGAATCTTGCCCCGGCCGCGTGCGCCTCCCGCGGTCCGCCTCACCACCAAGGCCAGCTTCGGCACCGGCCTGCTGCACTTTGCCGTATCAGTGCCTCGCGGCCACTCCCGATCCACCACGCTCATCCGGCCGCGGTATGGCCACGGTCCGCTTGCTATCCGAAACCGGGTCAGTGCGGGTCTTCGTAATCACAGCCGAGCCAGCACCTCGCTCTTCCCAATCCCCAATCCCGGCCCCTCCATGACTTCAGTCCTTTGCGCCACGCCCACCGCGGCCCCTACCATCGACGTTTTGCCGTGTTCCGGAGACGCCCGATGACCCTGCGCTACGCCTTGCTGCCCCTGGCCCTGCTGACTGCGCTGCCCGCGCTGGCCGCCACCCGCGGTTTCGAAGTTCGCGACATGGTCGCGCTGGATCGGGTGTCCTCGCCGCTGCTGACGCCCGACGGCGGCACCGTGATCTTCGCCAAGCGGCAGATGGACAAGGCGCTGGAGAAGTCCAGCACCAGCCTGTGGCTGCGCGACCTGCGCACCCGCGATGCGGCGCCGCCGAAGCGGCTGACCCCGGAAGGCTGGAACGTCAACTCGCCGGAACTGTCGGCCGACGGCAAGACCGTGTACTTCCTCAGCGCCAAGTCCGGCCGCCAGCAGCTGTACGCGCTGCCGCTGGCCGGCGGCGCGCCGCGCCAGCTCACCGATTTCGCGCTGGACGTGGACAGCTACCGCATCGCCCCGCAGGGCGACCGCGTGGCCTTCAGCGCCGGCGTGTTCCAGGACTGCGGTTCGGACCTGGCCTGCACGCAGAAGCGCCTGGACGCCAAGAAGCAGGCCAAGGCCACCGGCGTGGTGTTCGACCAGTTGTTCGTGCGCCACTGGGATACGTGGAACGATGGCCGCCGCAACAGCCTGTTCGTCGCGCCGCTGCCGGCCGGCGCCAAGGCCAAGCCGGTCGCCGGCGCCTCGGCGGTCAGCGTGACCCTGGCCGGCGACATCCCCTCCAAGCCGTTCGGCGGCAGCGAGGACTACACCTGGGCGCCGGACGGGCAGTCGCTGGTCGCCAGCGTGCGCGTGGCCGGCCGCGAAGAACCGTGGTCGACCAACTTCGACCTGTACCGGCTGGACGCCGCCGGCAAGGCCGCGCCGGTCAACCTGACCGCGTCCAACCCGGCCTGGGACGCCGGCCCGGTGTTCTCCGCCGACGGCAAGACCCTGTTCTACCGTGCGATGAAGCGCCCCGGCTTCGAGGCCGACCGCTTCGGCCTGATGGCCATGGACGTGGCCAGCGGCAAGACCCGCGAGATCGCCCCGCAGTGGGATCGCTCGGCTGGCGAGCTCGTGCTCTCGGCCGACGGCAAGACCATCTATACCACCGCCGACGACATGGGCCAGCACCCGCTGTTCGCGGTCGACGTGGCCGATGGCAAGGTCCGCACCGTGGCCGCCGACGGCAGCGTCGGCGCACCGGTCCTGGCCGGCACCACCCTGGCCTTCACCCGCAACAGCCTCAAGAGCGGCGACCAGATCGTGGTCGCCGACGCCGATGGCCAGCAGCCGCGCGCCATCACCCCCAGCGCCGGCGAACTGCTGCCGGACGTGAAGTTCGGCGACTACGAGCAGTTCTCGTTCAAGGGCTGGAACAACGACACCGTGCACGGCTATGTGGTCAAGCCGTACAACTACCAGGAAGGCAAGACCTATCCGGTGGCGTTCCTGATCCACGGCGGCCCGCAGGGCAGCTTCGGCAACGGCTGGAGCTACCGCTGGAATCCGCAGACCTATGCGGGGCAGGGCTACGCGGTGGTGATGATCGACTTCCACGGTTCCACCGGCTACGGCCAGGCCTTCACCGATGCGATCAGCCAGCACTGGGGCGACCGCCCGCTGGAAGACCTGCAGAAGGGCTGGGACGCGGCGCAGAAGCAGTACGGCTTCCTCAATGGCGACAAGGCCTGCGCGCTCGGCGCCAGCTACGGCGGCTACATGGTCTACTGGATGGCCGGCAACTGGAACAAGCCGTGGAAGTGCCTGGTCGACCACGACGGCGTGTTCGACAACCGCATGATGGGCTACGCCACCGAGGAGCTGTGGTTCAGCGAGTGGGAGAACGGCGGCACGCCGTGGCAGAACCCGGCCGGCTACGAAAAGTTCAACCCGATCCTGCACGTGGATAAGTGGAAGGTGCCGATGCTGGTGATCCATGGCCAGCAGGATTTCCGCATCCCGATGGAGCAGGGCCTGGCCGCGTTCGGCGCGCTGCAGCGCAAGGGCATCGAGTCCAAGTTCCTGTACTTCCCGGACGAGAACCACTGGGTGCTGAAGCCGCAGAACAGCATCCTCTGGCACGACACGGTCAATGGCTGGCTGAAGCAGCATATCGGGCAGTGAGGGACCTGGGGCCTGGGTTTCCCGGGCCCCTTCTGGGATACGGCCCAGGTACCGGGATTCGGGATTCGGGATTCGGGATTCGGGATTTTCCCGCGATCCCGGTAATCCGATGGCCCTTGTGGGAGGGGCTTCAGCCCCGACGCCTTACCGCTAAAGCGTCGGGGCTGAAGCCCCTCCCACAAAAACAACAGGCGCTTGCAGCGCATCGCTCCTGCGAATTCACCCGCCCTTCGGTGCTTCTTTCGATCTTTGTTGACACCTCCAAACCTCCAACCGCGGCGCACGAATCCCGAATCCCCACTCCCGAATCCCCGCCCCACAGCCTGATGCCCTCGACGCCCCTGATCACCAACGACATCGTCATCTTCGGCCTGATCGCCGCCACCCTGGGCGCGGTGTTCTGGACCGCGGCGCGGCCGTCGGGAGTCTGGAAGCGCTTCTACGGCTTCGTGCCGGCGCTGTTGCTGTGCTATCTGATTCCGGGCATCTACAACACCGTCGGCCTGATCGACGGGCAACACAATTCGCTCTACAACCCGGTCGCGCGCGACGTGCTGCTGCCGGCGGCGCTGGTGCTGCTCACCCTCACCATCGATCTCAAGGGCATCCTGCGGTTGGGGCCGAAGCTGGTGGCGATGTACCTGGGCGCGTCCTTCAGCATCATGCTCGGCGCGGTGGTCGCGTTCCAGGTGATGAAGTGGCTGCATCCGGTGACCGTGGCCGGCGACACCTGGGCCGGCATGGCCGCGTTGGCCGGCAGTTGGATCGGCGGCGGCGCCAACATGCTGGCGATGCGTGAGGTGTTCCAGGTCGATGCCACCACCTTCGGCCAGTTCGCGGTGGTCGACGTCGGCGTCGGCTACGTGTGGATGGTGCTGCTGATCTTCTTTGCGCAACGTGCGCCGGCGATCGATGCGCGCACGGGCGCCGACACCCGTGGCATCGACGACCTCAAGCAGCGCATCGCCCACTTCCAGGCCCAGCACGAGCGCGTCGCCAGCCTCACCGACCTGATGCTGATCGTCGGCGTCGCCTTCGGCGCGGTCGGCCTGGCGCATGCGATCGCCACTCCCACGGCGGCGTGGTTCGACGCGAACGTGAGTTGGGCCAAGCAGTTCAGCCTCGGCTCGCCGTTCGTGTGGGTGGTGGTGCTGGCGACCACCTTCGGCCTGCTGCTCAGCTTCACCCGCGCACGCACGCTCGAGGGCGCCGGCGCGTCGCGCATCGGCACGCTGCTGCTGTATTTCCTGATCGCCTGCATCGGCATGCAGATGGACCTGCTGGCGCTGTTCGACCGCCCCTGGATCTTCGCGCTCGGCCTGATCTGGCTCATCGTGCACGTTCTGCTGCTGCTGGCGCTGGGCAAGCTGCTGCGGGTGCCGTTCTTCTACTTCGCGATCGGCTCGCAGAGCAATGTCGGCGGCCCGGCCTCGGCGCCGGTGGTGGCGGCCGCGTTCCACCCGGCGCTGGCCCCGGTCGGCGTGCTGCTGGGCACGATGGGCTACGCCACCGGCACGTACCTGGCCTATCTGGTCGGCATCACCCTGCGCGCGATGGCCGGCGCTGGCTGAGCCGCGGCGGCGTGACCGCCGCAGCCTGTTCGCGTGCGGCAGCGCGATGCGGGGGGCCGGCGCTGGGACTGCTGCCGTACATCGCGGGCATGGATCCAGGGCGCTGCGTCCGGCGGTGTGCCTGCGAAACCGCTGGTCTGGGTGGTGGACGCCACGGCAGGCGTCGGCGTGGACGCCTGCCGTGATGCAGTCGCAGGCGGCGACTACTGCATCGCCACGCTGCGCTGCCGTTCTTCCTGCTGCTGTGGCGGCGCCTGCAGGTTCTGTTGCTGCAACTGGCCGACGTTGGCCTGCGACGGCTCGTGGGCCGCGGCCGCGGTCTGGACCTGGCTGCGCAGGTGCGCCGGGTTCTCCGGTTGCCCCTGGACCGCGAACAGTCGGTCGCCATCGCGGCTGGGCAGCACCTGGTCGATGCGCTGCAGGCCGTCCTGGCCGGCGCGCGCGGCGACGCTGGCGGCGGTGTTGAGGAAGGCTGCGTCGTCGTGCAGGCCGAGCCGGTCGCGCTGGCCGTCCAACTGCACCACCGCGTCGTTGAACAGGCGGCTGCCGGTCGACAGCGAACCGGATTGCGCCTGGCTCTGAACCTGACCCTGGCTCTGGTTCTGCGCCAGGTCCTCGGCCTTCATCACCGAATCGATGCCGTGCAGGTCCAGGCGATGCTTGAGCATCATCCCAGGGATCAGGCGCTGGCCGAACGACAGCGGGTCCGGTTCCGGCAACTGGATCTGGTGGCCGGCGGCGTCGGGCATCAGGCCGCGGGTCAGCAGGTTGTCTTCCTGCAGGTAGGTCAGCAGTTCGTTCTTGACGTGATAGCCGCGGATCAGCCCGTCGGCGGCATAGGCCTTGGCCGCGTCGGCATCCAGCCCTTCGCGCTCGAGCGTCTTGTTGTTGACCCCTGCGGCGTTGAAGGTCACCGCCGGCACGTCGTTGACCATCGACGAGGCCGCGGCCAGGCCGCCGCCCAGCGAGTGCCCGGAGATCAGCAGGTTGTCGCCGAAGGCCTGCTTGGCCTGGCTGCCGAGCTGGATCGCCGAGGCGTACTGTGAGTCGGAAAAGCCCAGGCCCTGGCCGAGGTTGTGTTTCCAGTCCTTCAGTTCGTCGGTGCCGCAGAAGCCCAGCACCACGTTGCCCTGCGGGTTGCGGTAGAAGGCGGCATCGAAGCCGCTCTTGGCGTCGTGCTGCAGGCTGGGATCGATGCCGGCGCGCTGCAGCGCGGCGTCGTCCATGCGCGACCAGCCATCGGGCAGCGCGGCGAAGGTCTCGGCGCCGCCGGCGCGGCGCTCGGCCGCGGTGTGGTAGAGGTCCTGCAGCAGTGGCGGCAGTTGCCGGTCCACGGCCTGCGGCTGCTGGCCGCGGACGGCGTCGGAGAAGGAGGTGGACGGATCGGACGGGGAAAGATCGTTCTGGTTCATGCGCGGCTCCGTGCGAATGTGGCGACCGACCGCGTCAGCGGCTCGCTTCCAACGGGATGGCGTGGGCGCTCAGCCAGGCGCGCACGTCGTTGCGGACCTGCTGCGCGTTGGCGTTGAGCAGGCGCTCGGGCGTGTTGAAGAAGTACGCCTGGAAGGTCTTGCCCTGGGCGTTGCGCAGGCTCGGATCGACCCCGGCCTGCAGCAGCTTCGGCACCCACGGGTTGCCGGCGCTGCTCTGCGCGGCCAGGTGCAGCAACGAGTTGCCGGTGGCGTCGACCCGCTTCGGATCGGCGCCGGCCTTGAGCAGCAGTTCGATCTGCGCGTCGCGCTTGCTCTGCACGGCGCGGAACAGCGGCGTCCAGTTCGCACGCGCGCTCACCGGGTCGACCGGGGCGCCGTGCTGCAGCAGGATCTCCAGGTATTGCGGATCCTTGGCCATGGCGGCCATGTGCACCACGGTTTCCTGATCCATGCCCGGCAGCGACGGGTCGGCACCGGCGTCGAGCAGCGCGGCCAGCGCGCGCGGCTGTTCGTTCCAGATGGCCCATTCGAGCAGGGTGACGTTCTGGTCGCCGTGCGCGGACAGGTCCGTGCTGGGCGCCAGGGCGGCGATGCGGGCGACGTCGCCGCGCGCGATGGCGGCGGCGATGTCGGCGAGTGCGGGGTCGCGGAACGCGACCGAATGATCCTGCAGCGAGGCTGACATGGCGGAATGCTCCTTGGCGCCGGACTGTGCGGCGCAACTGACCGAGAAGAACAGCGAGGTCGCGAGTGCGATCAGGGCGGGGACGGGCGTACGCATGCAAGGCTCCTTTCCTGTTCGCGGTCCTGGGATGACGGCGCACGTCCTGGCGCCGTTGCCGATGCTAGCAGCGGATCGCAGTGGTGTTGTGCCAGTTTTGTGACGCAGTCTGCGAATCTCTGGTGGCGTCCCGCCAGGCGGTCCATCGTTTAACCGGAAACAAACGCTTGGCGGCCGGGATATCGCCGAGATGCAATTGCTGCCGCGACTGCAGGCGCCGCACAGGCGAGGGACATGTGCGCAGCGGCATAATGGATGTTTTCCCAAAGGAGCGCGCGATGACAGCGACCCCCTTCGACCTGTTGATCAGCGATTGCGACGGCGTGCTCGTCGACAGCGAAGTGCTGGCCGACCGGGTGATGCTCGACGCGCTGGGCGCCTATGTGCCGCGGGCCGAACTGGAACGCTTTCTCGCGGGCAGCTTCGGCCTCACCGCACAGGAAGTCGTGCAGCGCGTGCAACGGCAGTACGCGCTGGCGCTGCCGCCGGGCCTGTGCCAGGAGATCCGCACACGCTCGGAGGCGCTGATTGCCGCCGAGGTGCAGCCGATCGACGGTGTGTGCGAGGCCTTGCTGACGTTGCCGCTGCCGCTGGCGGTCGCCTCCAACAGCATGCGCGAGAGCGTGGTCGCCTCGGTGGCGCGCGCCGGCCTGCATGAGCGTGTCGGCGAACGCATCTTCAGCGCCGACATGGTGGCGCGGCCCAAGCCCGCGCCGGACGTGTATCTGCTGGCGGCGCGCACGCTGGAGGTGGCGCCGGAACGCTGCCTGGTGATCGAGGACAGCGCCACCGGCGCCAGCGCCGCGCTGGCCGCGGGCATGACCGTGATCGGCTTTACCGGCGCCGCGCACATTCCCGCCGGGCACGCCGCGACCCTGCGCCAGCTCGGCGTGGCCGCGGTGATGGAACATATGCGCGAGTTGCCGCAGACCTATTCGGAACTGGTGCGCGCCGCGGCGGCATGAAGAGCCGGGATTGGGGAATCGGGATTCGGGAATGGGAGCGGCGCCGCGAGTGCATGGCATCCGCGTGCTTCTCCGTAAGAGCGGCTTCAGCCGCGATGCCTTGTCGGTAATGCGTCACGGCTGAAGCCGCTTCTACGACAACCAAGCGGCGATGCTCATTGCAAGCATCGCCGCAGTTTCATCACGATCACCGCCGCGTTCGCCGAATACCTTCAGGCGCCCACCACCAATCCCCAATCCCGACTCCCCAATCCCGGCCTTTCAACAACAGCGAAACCCGCTCTTGCCGCCGTACCGCGCCTCCTGGCGCTCGCGGAAGAAGGTCTTGTAGTCCATCGGCTCGCGGTCCGGATGCTTTTCCAGCATGTGCCGCACGTAGTTGTCGTAGTCGGGAATGCCGCAGCACAGCCGCGCGGTCTGCACCAGGCGCCGCCATAGCCGGCGGTGCGCCTGGTACTGCCCGACCGGAACCAGGGCGCCGGCCATTACAGGTCCGCCATCTGGTGCGGCTGCAAGGCCACGTACGCGGTCTCGCGGTCGCTGCGCTGCGGGTTGCGGCGCGCGGCAAGAATGATCTTGATCGCGTAGACCAGCACCGCGAACACCACGCACAGGAACAGCACGGTCAGCCCGGTGTTGACGTAGGCATTGGTGACGATCTGCTGCATCTGCGCCACCGACTTGGCCGGTGCGGTGATGGTGCCGCTGGCGATGGCGTCCTGGAACTTGTGCGCCTGCGCCAGGAAGCCCTGCGACGGGTTGCGGTCGAAGATCTTGATCAGGCCGGCGTAGGTGGTGCAGATCAGCAGCCACACCGCCGGCACCGCGGTCACCCAGGCGTAGCGGTCGCGCTTCATCTTGAACAGCACCACCGTGCCCAGCATCAGCGCGATGCCGGCCAGCATCTGGTTGGAGATGCCGAACAGCGGCCACAGCGTCTGGATGCCGCCGAACGGATCGACCACGCCGGTATACAGCAGGTAGCCCCACAGGGCCACGCAGCCGGCGGTGCCGATGATGTTGGCGGTCCACGACTCGGTCTTCTTCAACGCCGGGATGAAGTTGCCGAGCAGGTCCTGCAGCATGAAGCGGCCGGCGCGGGTGCCGGCGTCCACCGCGGTGAGGATGAACAGCGCCTCGAACAGGATCGCGAAGTGGTACCAGAAGGCCATCATCGCGTCGCTGCTGTTGGGGATGGCCTGGTGCAGGATCTGCGCGATGCCCACCGCCAGCGTCGGCGCGCCGCCGGCGCGATGCAGGATGGTGGGTTCGCCGATCGCCGCCGCGGTGGCGGTCAGTTGCTCCGGGGTGATGGCGAAGCCCCAGGTGGTGCTGATGTGGTGCGCGGCGGCGGCGACGTCGGCGCCGATCACCGCGGCCGGGCTGTTCATCGCGAAGTACACGCCCGGGTCGATGATCGAGGCCGCCACCAGCGCCATCACCGCCACGAACGATTCCATCAGCATGCCGCCGTAGCCGATGTAGCGCATGTGCGACTCGTTGGCGAGCAGCTTGGGCGTGGTGCCCGAGGAGATCAGCGCGTGGAAGCCGGAGACCGCGCCGCAGGCGATGGTGATGAACAGGAACGGGAACAGGCCGCCCTTCCACACCGGGCCGTCGCCGCTGGCGGCGAACTGCGTGAGCGCCGGCATCTTCAGCTCCGGCATCACCACCAGGATGCCGATCGCCAGGGCGATGATGGTGCCGATCTTGAGGAAGGTGGACAGGTAGTCGCGCGGTGCCAGCAGCAGCCACACCGGCAGCACCGAGGCGACGAAGCCGTAGCCGATCAGCATCCAGGTGATCTGCGTGCCGGTGAAGGTGAAGACCGGGCCCCAGGTGGGATCGGCGGCGACCTTGCCGCCGAACCAGATCGCCGCCAGCAGCAGGATCAGCCCGACCACCGAGATCTCGCCGATCTTGCCGGGGCGGATGTAGCGCATGTACACGCCCATCAGGATCGCGATGGGCATGGTCGCGATTACCGTGAACATGCCCCAGGGGCTTTCCGCCAGCGCCTTGACCACCACCATCGCCAGCACCGCCAGGATGATGATCATGATCAGGAAGGCGCCGAACAGGGCGATGGTGCCGGGCACCTGGCCCATTTCCTCGCGCACCAGGTCGCCGAGCGAGCGGCCGTTGCGGCGACTGGAGAGGAACAGCACCATGAAGTCCTGCACCGCGCCGGCCACCACCACGCCGACCACCAGCCACAGCAGGCCGGGCAGGTAGCCCATCTGCGCGGCCAGCACCGGCCCGACCAGCGGCCCGGCGCCGGCGATGGCGGCGAAGTGGTGGCCGAAGAGCACGTGCTTGTTGGTCGGCACGTAGTCCAGGCCGTCGTTGTTGAGCACCGCCGGCGTGGCCCGGGTGGGGTCGAGCTGCATCACCTTGTCGGCGATGAACAGGCTGTAGAAGCGGTAGGCGATCAGGTAGATCGACACCGCGGCCACCACGATCCACAGCGCATTGATGTGTTCGCCGCGGCGCAGGGCGATGGTGCCGAGGCAGAACGCCGCCAGGATGGCGAGTGCGGCCCAGGCCAGCTTGGAAAACCCTTTCATGCAGAACGCTCCCCCGGAGATTGCCGCAAGGGTCGCCCCGATGGCCTGGGGGGTCAATGGCGGGGAGGGCCGAGGGGCTAGTACTTTGGTCGTAGACAGTCCTTGTGACGAACGGTGTGGGGGGGACGGACGGCGCAGCGCGCGAGCCCCTCTCCCCTCGGGAGAGGGGTTGGGGTGAGGGTCCGGGGCGTAGCCCTCGCGAAGCCAGCCTGTGCACGAGGCTGCGCCCGTACCCGCATCCGACCCTGCGGGGCACCTTCTCCCGGGGGCAGAAGGGAAAGGCGCGAGCCCCTCTCCCCTCGGGAGAGGGGTTGGGGTGAGGGTTCGGGGCGAAGCCCTCGCGAAGCCAGCCTGCGCACGAGGCTACGCCCGTACCCTCATCCGCCCCTGCGGGGCACCTTCTCCCGGTGGGAGAAGGGAAAGGCGTGAGCCCCTCTCCCCCCGGGAGAGGGGTTGGGGTGAGGGTCCGGGGCGCAGCCCTCGCGAAGCCAGTCTGTGCACGAGGCTGCGCCCGCACCCTCATCCGCCCCTACGGGGCACCTTCTCCCGGTGGGAGAAGCGAACCAGTCGCCGCAGACGATGGAACGATGGGTTGCGCCGGTCGCGGTTGGCCGCGGTGGCGGCGGCACCCACAGTAGGGAGCTCATCAGGAGATCGTCCGCCATGACCGCTTCCACCACCGTCGCCCCCGCGCGCATCCTGCGTGCCATTCGCGGCCACGCCACCGCCGACGGCGATGGGGTCAAGCTGACCCGCGTCATCGGCGGCGGTGCGCTGCCCGAACTGGATCCGTTCCTGCTGCTCGACGAGTTCGGCACCGACCGGGCCGAGGACTACATCGGGGGCTTCCCCAGCCATCCGCACCGTGGCTTCGAGACCGTCACCTACATGCTCGACGGGCGCATGCGGCACAAGGACAACCACGGCAACGAGGGTCTGCTGACCCCGGGCAGCGTGCAATGGATGACCGCCGGCCGCGGCCTGGTGCATTCGGAGATGCCGGAGCAGGAACACGGGCGCATGCGCGGCTTCCAGTTGTGGGTGAACCTGCCGGCGCGCGACAAGATGACCGCGCCGCGCTACCAGGAATTCGCGCCCGAGCGCATCCCGGTGGCGCAGCCGGCGCCGGGGGTGACGGTCAAGGTGATCGCCGGCCAGGTCGGCGAGGTGCACGGCCCGATCGCGCAGCCGGCCACCGACCCGCTGTATCTGGACATCGCGCTGGACGCCGGCACGCGCTGGGCGTTCGAGCTGCCGTCCGGGCACAACGCCTTCGCCTACATGTTCGAGGGCGAGGCGGCACTGGGCGAGGGCGAGGCGGCGCGCGTGCTGCCGGCGCAGACGCTGGCGGTGCTCGGCGGCGGCGACCTGCTGCAGGTGCAGGCCGGCACGCAGGGCGCGCGGCTGATCCTGGTCGCCGGACGGCCGTTGCGCGAGCCGGTCGCGCGGCATGGGCCGTTCGTGATGAACACGCGCCAGGAACTGATGCAGGCCTTCGTGGATTTCCAGGAAGGGCGCTTCTGAGCGCGCGTTCGCGCCGCATGTGGTGCGAGGGTTTGTTTCCTCGTAGCAGCGGCTTCAGCCGCGACAGGCATTCCCAATAACGCCGTCGCGGCTGAAGCCGCTGCTACGGGAGACCGCAGTGCATGGCGCAGTGCGCCGCCTCAGCGCTCCAGCGCCAGGCTCGACTGGCGCATGTCCAGGCCCTGCACCAGCGATTGCAGTGTCTGCAGTTCCTGGGCGTCGGCGGCATCGATCCACACCTGTGCGTACTGGTCCTTCTTCAGTTCCGCAACCGTGATGCGGCGTGTGGCCTGGTTCGGCAACTCGACACCGCCCACATCCGGCCGGTACCAATACACCGCTTCGCCGGCGATGGCACCCTTTTCCTCGCGCAGCGTGCGCTGCAGCGGAATGTTCGGGTCGCGTGCGGTGAGCATCATGCCCAGCACCTGACGTCCGTCGGCGTCGCTGGCGCGGCAGACGATGAAGCCCTTGTCGCTGCGTTCGCTCCATTGCAGTTTGCTCTGCGGCGGCAGCGGTGGGCAGTTCTGTGCCTGCTGCGCGGTGGCGGCAGCGGCGGGCAACGCCGCCGCAGCGGTCAGCAGCGCCTTGCGCAAGAGTGTCTTCATTCGCGATGTTCCCCATACGCCGCGATGCGACGCGTTCGATCCATACGCACGCCTGCGGCGTCGTCTGCGGGAGCGCCCATCCTGTGCGGGATCCCGGCAGTGCATCCCCCGACGCAGTGCGTGTCCCGTGTGCGGCCACGCGTGCGTGGCCGCGTCTGCACCATAGCCCAGCGTGGCCGCGCTGACAATTGGGATGCGGATTCCGGAATGTCCGTACGAGTGGTACGGCATGCCGGCACCCGCCCGGCTGCGCCGATCAGCCGGTTGCGGGCGCGGATCGCGGGGGGACGAGGGCGGTGGCGCTTCGCGTGTGCGGGGCGGTGGCCCGATGCAGGCCTGCCGCCGGCTCAGCGGCCGGGTTCGGGCAACGGAATGAATTCCTGGTCGTCGCCGGGGATCGTCCCGAAGCGGCCCTCGCGCCAATCCTGCTTGGCCTGCTCGATGCGTTCCACCGAGCTGGACACGAAGTTCCACCAGAGGTGGCGCGGGCCATCCAGCGGTTCCCCGCCCATCAGCATGGCCTTCAGCGGGGTCTTGGCGCGCAGCCGCCCGCGCGCGCCGGGCTCGGGCAGGACCAGGTGCCGCGCCGGAATGTCCACCCCGTCCAGTTGCGCCTCGCCTTCCAGGATGTACAGCGAGCGCTCGACGTGCCGTGCGTCCAGGTCGATTTCGGCGTCCGCCTCCAGGTCCAGGGCCACGTTGAGGGTGTCGGCGAACACCGTGACCGGCGATTCCTCGCCGTAGGCGCGGCCGGCGATCACCCGCAGCCACGCGCCGTCGCGGCGCTGCTGCGGCAGGCTGGCGGCGGCATGGTGGTAGAACGCCGGTGCGGTCTCTTCCGCCGATTTCGGCAGCGCCACCCAGGTCTGCATGCCGTGCAGCGGATGTGCATACTCACGCAGCGTGGTCGGCGTGCGTTCGGAGTGGGAGATGCCGCGGCCGGCGGTCATCCAGTTGACGTCGCCGGCGCGGATCACCTGGTCGGAGCCGAGCGAGTCGCGGTGGCCGATCTCGCCGGACCACAGGAAGGTGACCGTGGCCAGGCCGATGTGCGGATGCGGGCGCACGTCCACGCCGTGGCCCGGCTCGAACACCGCCGGGCCCATGTGGTCGATGAAGACGAAGGGGCCGACGCTGCGCGCCTGCACGCTGGGGACGGCGCGGCGCACTTCGAAGCCGCCGATATCGTGGACGCGGGGGGCGATCAGGGTGGGCATGCCGGCGCTCGTGGTGGCAGGAACGGAGCGCAAGCTTCGCATGCGGACGCGTGGCACGGACGTCGGCGGCGCAAGACGCAATGTTCCGCGTGCCGCGGCGCCTGGTGTGCGCCTCTCTTGCGCAGGTGATGCGCGTTCGCAGGTGCGCATCGCGACACGACGCAGGCGACAGGCGACTGCGTGGATCCACGCCCCCGGGCGGGGGCGACCGATCGACGACGCCGGTGGGGACAACGCCATGTGGTTTCAATCCAACGCGTCCGTTTCGGACGCGACACGACAGTGCGGATGCGGCGAGTGCGCTTTCGCAGTCGCGCCACCGATGCCGAGGCTACAGCAAGCCCGGCTGGGCGATCGCCACCTCGCCGCGGCGCGAGGCCAGTCGATCGGCCAGCCGGGTCGGTTCCGGCAGACGATAGCCGCGCAGGTAGCGCTGGGTCCACTGCAGCGCGCTGTCCACCGCCACACGATGGCCGGGCGAGACGATCAGCGGATTGCAGCGCAGCTTGCTGCGCAGCGCCCAGCCGACCACCTCGCCGCGATGCACGATGGGGCTGTGGTCGCCGGCCTGCGCGCCGGGCTCCTCGAAGCGGCCGGCCAGCAAGGTCTTGGCCACGCCGATGCTGGGCAGCCCGGTGACCACGCCGAAGTGCGCGGCGATGCCGAGCCGGCGCGGATGGGCGATGCCCTGGCCGTCGACGAACACCAGGTCCGGGCGCTGCCGCAGCAGACCCAGCGCAGCCAGCAAGGCCGGCAGTTCGCGGAAGCTGAGCAGGCCGGGCACGTAGGCCATCGAGGTGGGCACGCGGGCGATCTCGGCCTGGTGCGGCTGCAGGGTCTGCGCGTCGAGCAGTACCGCGACGGCGCGGGTGACCTGGCCGTCGTCCTCGAAGCCGACGTCGAAGCCGGCCAGCCAGCGCGGCGGGTCGGGCACCTCATCCTGCAGGCTGACCTGGCGCGCCAGCGTCGCCTGCAGCGCGCGCGCCTGCACGATGCTGCCGTCCCAGTCGCCGAATACGGAGTGCGAAGAAGTGTCCATGCGCGGATGATCGCGCCGTCTTCGTGGCTGGGGTGTGGAGAGGCTGGGAATCGGGAATGGGGAATGGGGAATCGCAACGGCTTTGTTCTCCAGCAAGCCGGACAGCCAAGCGCCGCCTGCTGGTCAGAGCCGCGCGGGAACTGCTTCAACGATTCCCCATTCCCGATTCCCCATTCCCAGCCAAGAGCTACAATCCAGGGCCGCACGACCCACGCATCCCCCAACGGAGACCGTCGCAGTGACCCGCAAACTCGTACTGTTGCGCCATGGCCAGAGCCAGTGGAACCTGGATAACCGCTTCACCGGCTGGGTCGATGTCGACCTGACCGAGCAGGGCCGCCAGGAAGCCGTGGCCGCCGGCCGGCTGATGCGCGAGGAGGGGCTGCAGTTCGACGTCGCCCATACCTCGGTGCTCAAGCGCGCCATCCACACTTTGCAGGGCGCGCTGAAGGAACTCGACCAGGACTGGCTGCCGGTGCACAAGAGCTGGCGTCTCAACGAGCGCCACTACGGCGGCCTGCAGGGCCTGGACAAGGCCGAGACCGCGGCCAAGCACGGCGAGGACCAGGTCAAGATCTGGCGCCGCTCCTACGACATCCCGCCGCCGCCGATGGACGCCGAGGATCCGGGCCATCCGCTGCACGACCGCCGCTATGCCACCCTGGACCGCAACGCGCTGCCGGCCACCGAATCGCTGGCGACCACGCTCGAGCGCGTGCTGCCGTACTGGCACGACGCCATCGCGCCGCAGCTCAAGGCCGGGCAGACCGTGCTGGTCACCGCCCATGGCAACTCGCTGCGCGCGCTGTACAAGTACTTGAACGACGTCTCGCGCGAAGAAATTCTCGAACTCAACATTCCCACCGGCATCCCGCTGCTGTTCGAACTGGACGACAGCCTGCAGGTGCAGTCCTACCGCTACCTGGGCGACCCGGAAGCGGCCAAGAAGGCCGCCGAAGCGGTGGCCAATCAGGGCAAGGCGAAGTAAGCACCAGGATCGGCACGCGGCCGGCAGGAGAACGCGATGGGTGGATTCAGTATCTGGCATTGGCTCATCCTGCTGGTCTTGCTCGCCTTGCCGCTGCTGGTCGGCATGGTGGTGTGGCTGGCGATCCGCGCCCAGCGGCGCCGGCCGGCCGCGGCGGCGCCGCCGTTGCCTCCCGTCGACTCGGTCGAGCAGCGCCTGCGCGCGCTGGAGCAGCTGAAGGCGCAGGGGCTGATCGATGCGGCGGAGTACACGCGCCGGCGCGAGCAGATCCTGGCCGCGTTGTGAGTGTGTGATGCCTCGGCAGGCGCCGCGTTCTCGCGGCCTGCCAAGCGGAAGCGCGGTGTCGACGCCGCGCCGCGTGTTGCATGCCGCGCGCGTTGCCGCAGCTGCGCGGCAACGGCGTAACCCCGGACTACCCTTACCAGACGCAACTGGTGAGCAGCAGCCCGGGCTGCACGTCCACCCAGCGCAGACGGTGCGCTTGTCCGGCCGGCAAGGCCGGCGCCAGCGGCGTGGCGATCCGCGTCTCTACGCTGCCGCTGGCCGGGTCGCAGCCTTCGATGCGCAAGGCGTCGAAATCGAAGAAGCGGCCGACGGTCGCCGCGGTGGCCTTGTAGAAACTCTCTTTCGCCGAGAAGCCCAGGGTCAGCGCATACGGCCAGCCGCGGACGCGGGCGAGCGCGCCCAATGCGTCACAGTCGCTTGCATCCAGGGCCATGCTGCGGATCGCCTCGAGCTGGTCCGCCGCCAACACACGTTCGATATCCAGGCCGATGCCGTTGGCTGCGGCGGACGTCGGCATGGCGATGGCGACCGCCACGCCGTCGGTATGCGAGAGGCTGCCGAGGAAACCCTCTGGCCAGAGCGGCGCGCGGTCGGGGCCGATCGGAAGGTCGGTGGCCGTGCTGCCGGCCGCCCGCAGCGCGGCGAGCGCCGCGCGCCGTCCGGCCAGGTACTCGGCCTGGCGCTTGCGCACGCTGCGCGCGATCGACGGCGGCTGCTGCACGCGGTGGCGCTGGAAATCGTCGCTGTCGGAGGCATCGACCTCGAACGGCAGCAGCCAGGCGTCCGGCACGACGATGCGATGCGCGCCGAGAGCGAGCCGGGCGAACGGCGGGGCGGCGAGGGCCAGGGCATCCATGGCCCTAGCTTAGAGCGTGCGCTGGCCGTGCGGCGCGTGCGATGCGGCCAATGAGGCGCCGCAAGGCAGGCATCGCTGTGGTGACCTGTTTCCGCAAGGATTCATCCGAATGCAGCTTGTCCGGTAGGAGCGGCGCTTGTCCCCTTCTGCGGGATCAGCTGCGACCGGTGTTCCCGGTAACGCCGGTCGCGGCTGAAGCCGCTCTTACAGCAGACGTTCCGTAGCGTTGCCTTCAGCCGTCGCTGGCGTCCACCCACACCCGCATTTCGCCTTCGCCGCGATTGGCCCAGGCGAAGTAGGGCACGAAGGTCAGGGGCTGCGGCTGCCGCGTCGGCGGCGGCGCATCGTAGCGGTACAGCGGTGCGGCCGCGGCGTCGACGTCGCCGTGCAGGCGTTCGCCGGTGGCTTGCAGCAGCACCTGGCCGGCGAGCGCGCCGGTGCCGGGTACGGCCTGCAGCGTGGCGTTGGCCGGCAGGCGCAGCTGATGCAGGTCGGCGCCGTTGTCGGCCTGCTCCAGGCAGTACACCAGCGGCCCGCGTTGCACCGCGACTTTGCCGGCCAGGTGGCGCACGCGCGGGTGCCCGCTGACCCGCATCGGCGGCATCGGCAGGCGCAGCTGCAAGGTGTCGCCGGACTGCCAGCGCCGGTGCAGCACGCAGTAGCCGTGCTGGCGGTGCGCGTCGATCGCCACCGGCTCGCCGTTGAGCAGCAACTGCGGCGCCTGGCACCAGTCCGGCAGGCGCAGCGCCAGCGCCGCCTCCACCGGGGCGCTGCACTCCACCTCGAAGGCGATCGTGTCCTGCCACGGATATTCGCCGCGCTGGCGCAGGGTCAGGGTCTGCCCGCCGACCTCGAACCGCGCGTCGCTGCCGACATAGAGGTTCACGTACAGCGTGTCGTCGCGGCGGGTGTAGAGGTAGTGGCCGAGCGAGGTCAGCACGCGGGCGATGTTGGGCGGGCAGCAGGCGCAGCCGAACCAGCGCTGGCGCACCGGCTTGACGTGGTCGAAGGTGTGGTTGCCGTGCACGGTGGGCGGGTGCACTTCCAGCGGGTTGACGTAGAAGAAGTGGCGCCCGTCCAGGGCCATGCCGCCCAGCACGGTGTTGTACAGCGCCCGCTCCATCACGTCGGCGTAGCGGCCATCCGGCGCCAGCTGCAGCATGCGGTTGGCGAACATCATCAGCCCGATCGAGGCGCAGCTCTCGTTGTAGGCGGTGTCGTTGGGCAGGTCGTAGTCGACGCTGAAGGCTTCGCCGTAGCTCTGCGCACCGATCGCGCCGGTCAGGTACATCTGTCGCTGGGTGGCGTTGTCCCACAGGCGCTCGCAGGCCGCGCGCAGGGTGGCGTCGCCGCTGTGCCGGGCCAGGTGCGCCACGCCGGCGTACAGGTACACGAAGCGCACCGCATGGCCGACCGCGGTGTCCTGCAGCGCCACCGGCAGATGCGCCTGGCTGTAGGCCTTGTCCTGGATCATCCAGGCCGGGCCGTGCCCGCCCCAGAAGAAAGTCTGGCCGCGCTTGGCGTACTCCTCGTCGTAGTAGTGCGGCGTGGTGCCGCGTTGTTCGACGAAGTAGCGCGCCAGTGCCAGGTAGCGCGCCTCGCTCGTGGCCTCGTACAGGCGCATCAGTGCCAGTTCGATCTCCGGATGCCCGGGGTAGCCGTGCAACTGCGTGGGGCCGGGGCCGAAGGTGGCGTCGATGTGGTCGGCGAGCCGGCACACGATGTCGAGCAGGGTGCGTTTGCCGGTGGCCTGGAAGTAGGCCACGCCGGCCTCGATCATGTGCCCGGCGCAGTACAGCTCGTGGCACTCGGCCAGGTTGGTCCAGCGTTCCTGCGGCGCCTTCACCGTGAAGTAGGTGTTGAGGTAGCCGTCGGCCTGCTGCGCGGCCCCGATCAGCTCGATGGTGGCGTCGGCATCGCGCTCCAGCGCCGGATCGGGATGCTGTGCGAGCAGGTAGGCCACCGCTTCCAGCCATTTGGCCACGTCGCTGTCCTGGAACACCATGCCGTAGAACGCGCCGTCGCTGCGGCCGGCGGCGATGCGGAAGTTCTCGATGGCATGGCTGGGTTCGGCATCGGCGACGTTGTCGTTGAGCGCGTCCCACTGGTAGGGCAGCACCACCTCCTGCACCAGGCGCTGGTAGCGCTGCCAGAACGGATCGGCGATGCGCAGGTGGGCGAGCGGCAGTTCCGGGGACGGCACGGGCGAATGCGGCATGGAGCGGAGATCCTGGAGAGTGGGGAAGGTCAGTGCACCGGACGTGCGGCCAGATCGGCGGCGATATTCGCCAGCAGCGGCCGGCGCAGCCGGCAGCGCAGGATCACCGCGGCCAGCAGCAGGTGCAGGCCGGCGGGGACCAGCGTTTCCAGCAGGGTGATGGCCTGCAGCGAGGCGGGACTCTGCTGCGCGGCGCCGGCGCGGTAGCCGGCGTAGACGAACAGCGCGCTGATCACCACCGCGCTCGAGGCCCAGGCCAGCTTGATGCAGAACAGGTTGAAGGCGAAGTTGATGCCCGAGGAACGCACCCGGTTCTTCCAGGCGCCGTAGTCGTCGGCGAAGGCCATCAGCGAGAAGTGCAGCGGCAGCGCGAAGCCCAGCACCAGGCAGTGCACGAAGATCACCCCCAGCCACAGCGTCTGCTGCGCCGGTCCGGTCGGCAGCCACCACTGCGCCACGCCGAACGCGGCCAGCGCCAGGTTGGTGTGCAGGTACAGCGCCAGCGGATCGAAGCGGCGGCACAGCGCGTTGACCACGATCGCGCCGAGTACCGTGGCCAGCGCCACCATCGCGAAGAACAGCGAGGCGTAGCCGCTGCTGCCGCCGAGCACGTAGGTGATGAAGTACAGATAGGCGCCGCCGCGAATGTTGTAGACGTTGATCAGCAGGAACGACATCAGCAGCACCAGCCGCAACTGGTCGTTCTGCAGCAGGCCACGCAGATGTGCGCCGATGCCGGCGCCGCCGAGCAGGCTGACCGGCACGCGTTCGCGCACGGCGAAGAAGCAGCACAGGAACATCGCCACCGCCAGCACCGCCAGCACGCCCACGCCGAGCTGGTAGCCGCGCGCGGCGTCGCCGTTGCCCAGTTCCCGCACCAGCCACGGCAGCCCGACCGACACCAGGAAGCCGGCGATGCCGCACAGCACGAAGCGCCAGGATTGCGCCGAGACCACGTCGCGGTGGTCGCCGGTCATGCTGTTGATCAGCGCGCAGTAGGGCACGTTGATCGCGGTGTAGCACAGCGACAGCAGGAAGTAGCTGGCGAAGGCGTAGGCGATCTTGGCGCCGGCGCTCAGCTGCGGCGCGCTGAAGGTCAGCACGCAGGCGATGCCGATCGGCACGGCGACCCACAGTTGCCAGGCGCGGAACCGGCCCCAGCGGCTGCGGGTACGGTCGGCGATCAGGCCCATCACCGGATCGGACACCGCGTCGGCCACGCGCAGCACGGTGAACAGGGTGCCGACCAGCGCCGGGGTCAGGCCGAACACGTCGGTGTAGAAGAAGGTGAGGAAGTTGGCGATCAGGCAGGTGACCACCGTGCCGCCGGCATCGCCGAGGCCGTAGCCGAACTTCTCCAGGCGCGACAGACGCGGCGTGGTCGCGGCCGGTGCGGCGTCTGCGGTGGCGTGGCCGATGGCGGTCGCGGTCAACGTAACGGCTCCTGGCGCGCCCGGTCCGGCGCCAGCGCAAAGTGGCATGGCGGCGCACCCGCGACAAGAGTCTGTGCGGTATAAAACCGGTACGATTCCGACCACGGCGGCCGCGGCGTCCTTGCGCGGCATCGTTCATTCTAATGCTGCAGTGCAGCGTCGCGCAGGCAAGGGGAGACGTTTCCGACATGCTCGAGTTCGCCGTCGCCTATCCGATCCGGGTGCAGAACGGAGGCCTGTTCATTTCCCGCGGCGTGGGTGCGCATCCGGCGCGGGTGATCCAGTCCTACGAGCTGATCTTCGTCGAGCGCGGCATCCTCTCGATTCGCGAACAGGACAACGATTTCCACGTCGGCCCCGGCGAGACGCTGTTGCTGTGGCCCGGCCGCGCGCACGCCGGCCTGGGCCAGTTCCCGGACGACCTGCGGTTCTATTGGGTGCATTTCGAACTGGAACCGGGCGCGGCGCAGGCGGACAACGCGGTGGCGCTGTCGATGCCGCAGCGCACTGCGATCCGCGATCCGGATCGCTTCGTCGGCCTGTTCCGCTGGTTTCTGGCCGAGCAGGAGGAACGGCGCACGCTGCCGATGCTGGAACCGATCGTGCTGTCGATGCTGCAATGCGTGGCCGGTGCCTGGCCGGATCCGCACGATTCCGAACGCGCAGGGGTGGCGCTGGCGTACCGTGCCAAGCAACTGATCGGCACCCAGTTCCACACCGCGCTCACCGCCTCGTCGCTGGCCGCGCAACTGCACTGCAATCCGGATTATCTGGGCCGCATCTACCGGCGCAGCTTCGGCACCACGCTGACCGAGGCGATCCACCGCCAGCGCATCGCCTTCGCCGAGAAGCTGCTGCTGGTGAACACCTGCGCGGTGGACGACGTGGCGCAGCGCGCCGGCTTCACTGACAGCGGCTACTTCCGCCGCGTGTTCCGCCAGCGCCTGGGCATGACCCCCAGTGCGTATCGGCGGCTGTACTGCAAGGAGCACATCAATTCGGGGTGAGGGGGCTTGCGGGCGCATGTGCGTCGCCGCTTGCCGCGAACCTGCTTGCGCCGCTGCGCACTGCAAGGTGTGTGGCAGGGACAGGGCTTGGCTGCCCGCGTTTGCAGATACCGTCTTACCTGTCTCTTTTTCACATCTGACGCTGCCGACGACCTTACGCGTGCTCAGTCCTCTGTCTCCGGCAGGGTTCACGTTAACA
>NZ_NQYT01000107.1:0-10207 GCF_009192935.1 Xanthomonas sp. LMG 12461 | reverse complement strand
CCTCCCTGCCGACGGCCGCGGTCGTCGCCGTCGCCCTGCCCGCCGCCGCGGCCGTCGCGGCGCTGGCGCTGCCGCTGGCCGGCGGCCTCGCCTGGGCTGCGGTCGCCGTGGCCACGCTGGTCGCCGGCCTGCTGCTGGCCGGCAGCGTGCGTTCGGCGCAGCAAACGTCCGCTGCCGCGCAGCGCGAACTGGAGCTGGCCCGCACCGGTCTGCAGGCGCTGGCGCAGGGCGAACTGGAGCGCGTGGACGCGACCGCCGGCGGCAGCGAGATCGGCCAGGCCCTGCTCGCCGCGCAGCGGCCGCTGCGGCAGTTGCAGGCCGACGTCGCGCACATGACCCGCGCGCACGCCGCCGGCGACTGCGACGTGATGCTGGATGCCGCGCAGTCCAGCGGCGCCTATCGGGCCGTGGCCGGCGACATCAACCAACTGGTCGGCGCGCACATCGGCGTCTGCAAGCAGGCGATCGATTGCGTGGGCGAGTTCGGCCGCGGCAACTTCGCCGCGCCGCTGGCCGCGTTCCCGGACAAGAAGGCCTACATCAACGACACCATCGAGCAGGTTCGGCGCAACATGCTCGGCCTGATCGCCGAAATGCGCCGCGTCGCCGAGGAGCACGATGCCGGCGAGATCGACGCCAGCATCGACAGCGCGCACTTCCAGGGCGACTTCCGCAGCATGGCCGACGGCATCAACCGCATGGTCGGCGGCCACATCGCGGTCAAGAAGCAGGCGATGGGCGTGGTCGCCGAGTTCGGCCGCGGCAACTTCGACGCGACCATGCCGCCGCTGCCGGGCAAGAAGGCCTTCATCAACGAGACCATCGAGCAGGTGCGCGGCAACTTCAAGCGCCTGATCGGCGAGATCGCGCGCATGTCCGACGAGCACGACAAGGGCGACATCGACGTGCAGATCGACTGCACCCATCTGGACGGGGAATTCTGCGCGATCGGCAAGGCCATCAACCGCATGGTCGCCGCGCACATCGCGGTCAAGAAGCAGGCGCTGGGCGTGGTCGCCGAGTTCGGCCGCGGCAATTTCGACGCGCCGATGCCGCAGCTGCCGGGCAAGAAGGCCTTCATCAACGAGATCATCGAACAGACCCGCGGCAATCTGCGCAGCGTCGGCGACGTGATCAAGGTGATGGGCGCGATGGCCGAGGGCGACCTCAGCCGCCAGGTGCAGGGTCACTATGAAGGCGCCTTCGCCGACATGCAGCGCTACGTCAACGCCACCATCGACAAGCTCACCAGCATCGTCAACGAGGTCAACGGCAACGCCGTCACCCTGGCCAGCGCCGCCGAGGAACTGTCCTCCACCGCGCAGTCGCTGAGCCAGGCGGCCAGCGAGCAGGCCGCCGGCGTGGAGGAGACCAGCGCCTCGCTGGAGCAGATGACCGGCTCCATCGCGCAGAACGCGGAGAACGCCAAGATCACCGATGGCATGGCCGCCAAGGCCTCGCGCGAGGCCGCCGAAAGCGGCGAGGCGGTCCGCGCCACCGTCTCGGCGATGAAGGAGATCGCACGCAAGATCGGCATCATCGACGACATCGCCTACCAGACCAACCTGCTGGCGCTGAACGCGGCGATCGAGGCCGCGCGCGCCGGCGAGCACGGCAAGGGCTTCGCGGTGGTCGCCGCCGAGGTACGCAAGCTGGCCGAGCGCAGCCAGGTGGCCGCGCACGAGATCGGCGACGTCGCCAGCACCAGCGTGAGCCTGGCCGAGACCACCGGGCGCCTGCTCGGCGAGATGGAACCGTCGATCCGCCGCACCTCCGACCTGGTGCAGGAGATCACCGCCGCCTCCGAGGAGCAGAGCACGGGCGTCGGCCAGATCAACGCCGCGGTCGTTCAGCTCAGCCAGACAACACAGCAATCCGCTGCCAACGCTGAAGAATTGGCCGCCACGGCCGAAGAAGTAAGCAGCCAGGCAGAACAGTTGCAAACGCTCATGAGTTTCTTCACCACCGGCGCCAGCACCGCCCCGGCACCGACCCCGCAACCGCGGCGACAGCCCACGTCGATGCAGCGCACACCACGCGCACGCAGCTTCGGCGGCCCGGCGGCCACCGCCCAGGCCGCGCGCCTGGAAGAAGCCGCGTTCGTCTCGTTCTGATCTCTCCGTCCCGGCCGGTCACGCCGGGGCCTCTCCACTCGCACAGGTACCACGGCATGTCCAACTCTCTCTCGCTGAACTCCAAGCTGTGGACCGGCTCGGCCATCGCCGTCGTGCTGCCATTGGCTGCTGCGGCGGGCGGGTTCGCCCTCGGCCTGAGCGCCGGGCAAACCCTGGCGCTGAGCATCGGCGCCACGGTGCTGGCCGCCGCGGTGCTGGCCTACACCGTCCATGCCATCACCCGCTCGCTGCGGATCGCCACCACCACCCTGGCGCGCTTTGCCACCGGCAATTTCGAGGTGGTGATGCCGACCATCCGCAACGACCAGGCCTGCGAGGTGCTGCTGGCGCTGCGGCAGGTGCAGACTGGGGTGCGCCAGATCAACGACGAGATCGTGCGCATGTCGCGCGAGCACGACGCTGGCGACATCGACGTGGTGATCGACAGCCACCGCTTCGATGGCGAGTTCAAGGTCATCGCCGAGGGCATCAACCGCATGGTCGGCGACCACATCGCCACCAAGAAGAAGGCGCTGGCCTGCGTGGCCGAGTTCGGCCGCGGCAATTTCGATGCGCCGCTGGAGACGTTCCCGGGCAAGAAGGTCTTCATCAACGAGATCATCGAGCAGGTGCGCCGCAACATGCAGGGGCTGATCGCGCAGATGCAGCACATGTCCGCGCAGCACGACGCCGGCGACATCGACGTGGTGATCGAGAGCCACCGTTTCGAAGGCGACTTCCGCAGCATGGCCGACGGCATCAACCGCATGGTCGGCGACCACATCGCCACCAAGAAGAAGGCGATGGCCTGCATCGCCGAGTTTGGCCGCGGCAACTTCGACGCGCCGCTGGACGCTTTCCCGGGCAAGAAGGCGTTCATCAACGACACCGTTGAACAGGTGCGCGCCAACCTGCGCGCGCTGATCCGCGACACCAGCCTGCTCGCCGACGCGGCCGCGGCCGGCCGCCTGGACGTGCGCGCCGACGGCAGCCTGCACCATGGCGACTTCCGCCGCATCGTCGACGGCATCAACCTGACCCTGGACACGGTGATCGGCCCACTCAACGAAGCCAGCGCCGTGCTCAAGGCGATCGAAGCCGGCGACCTGACCCGGCTGGCGGACGTGCAGTGCCAGGGCAAGCTGAAGGAATTGTGCGACAGCATCAATGCCACCGTTGCGCGCCTCGCGCAGGTGGTCGGCGAGGTCAACATCAACGCCGACGCCCTGGCCAGCGCCTCCGAGCAGGTCAGCGCCACCGCGCAGTCGCTCAGCCAGGCGGCCAGCGAGCAGGCCGCCGGCGTGGAGGAAACCAGTGCGTCGCTGGAGCAGATGACCGCGTCCATCGCGCAGAACACCGAGAACGCCAAGGTCACCGACGGCATGGCGGCGAAGGCCGCACGCGAAGCCAACGAAGGCGGCGATGCGGTGCGCTCGACGGTGGTGGCGATGAAGCAGATCGCGCAGAAGATCGGCATCATCGACGACATCGCCTACCAGACCAACCTGCTGGCGCTGAACGCGGCGATCGAGGCCGCGCGCGCCGGCGAGCACGGCAAGGGCTTCGCGGTGGTCGCTGCGGAAGTGCGCAAGCTGGCCGAGCGCAGCCAGGTGGCTGCGCAGGAGATCGGCCAGGTCGCCGAGTCCAGCGTGGAGCTGGCCGAGAACGCCGGCAAGCTGCTGGAGCAGATGGTGCCCTCGATCCGCCGCACCTCCGACCTGGTGCAGGAGATCACCGCCGCCTCCGAGGAACAGACCTCCGGCGTCGGCCAGATCAATGCCGCGGTCGGCCAGCTCAACCAGACCACCCAGCAGGCCGCGGCCAACTCCGAGGAACTGGCCGCCACCGCCGAGGAAATGAGCGGCCAGGCCGAGCAGTTGCAGCAGTTGATGAGTTTCTTCCGTACCAACCAGGTGGTGGCGCCGCGGCGCCCCGCCGCTCCGCAGGCCCTGGCGCGCAAGTCGGCACCGGTGCGCAAACGCAGTTTCGGCTTCGGCGAGACCGGCCTGGCGCTGGTGCCGGCGCCGGACGAAGCGCAGTTCGACACGTTCTGACAATCACACTTCCGTACATCCAACAGGGGGATCACGGTGTTCAAGCAAATGAAGATCGCTACCAGAATCGGACTCGGCTTCGCCGCCGTCTTGCTGCTTATGGTGGGCATGGGCGTGTTCACGGTGGACAAGCTGGCCAAGGTCAACCAGGCCTCCACCGACATCGCCACCAACTGGATGCCCAGCATCCATTACGTGCAGGCGATGAATACCAACCTGTCCGACCTGCGCGTGGCCGAACTGCAACACGTGGTCACCGAAAACCCGCAGGAAATGCGCGCCTTCGACCAGCAGATGGAGCAGATCCTGGCCGAGTATGCGAGTAACCGCGACCATTACGTCAAGCTCATTTCCTCGGACGAGGAAAAAGGCATCTACACGAACTTCAATGGCGAGTTCGACAAGTACCTGGCCTTGCACAAGCAGGTCCTCGACCTGTCGCGAACGCTGAAGACCAGCGAGGCGCTGGCCTTGTTCAACGGCGACCAGCGCAAGCTGTACGACGACGCGTCGACCATTCTCGACAGCCTGGTGGTGCTGAACACCAAGGGCGGCGAAGCCGCCAGCGCAGAGGGCGATGTGCTCTATGCCAGCTCGCGGCAGTGGATCATCGCCGTGATCGTGGTGTGCGTGCTGCTGGGCGCCGGCATTTCGGTCTTCATCGTGCGCGGCCTGATGCGCCTGCTCGGCGGCGAGCCGGCCTACGTGGCCGAGATCGCCAACAAGGTGGCGCAGGGCGACCTCAACCTGGAGGTGGCGGTGCGCGCCAACGACAGGAGCAGCGCGTTGTATGCGATGCGGACCATGGTCGAGCGGCTGAAGCTGGTGATCGACGGCCAGCGCCGCGTGGTCGCCGCCGCCAACCGTGGCGACTTCTCCGAGCGCATCGCCCTGGACGGCCTGTCCGGGTTCCAGCGCGACATGGGCCAGGGCCTGAACGAGTTGGCCACCACCACCGGCGACAGCATCCAGGACGTGGTGCGGGTGATGGGCGGCCTGGCCGAAGGCGACCTGACCCAGAGCATCGACAAGTCCTACGACGGCGCCTATGCCGAAATGAAGAACTACGTCAACGACACCATCGCACGCCTGTCGCAGGTGGTCAGCGAGGTCAACAGCAACGCCGAGGCGCTGGCCAGCGCCTCGGAGGAAGTCAGCGCCACCGCGCAGTCGCTGAGCCAGGCGGCCAGCGAACAGGCCGCCGGCGTGGAAGAGACCAGCGCCTCGCTGGAGCAGATGACCGCGTCGATCTCGCAGAACACCGAGAACGCCAAGATCACCGACGGCATGGCCAGCAAGGCCTCCAGCCAGGCGCTGGACGGCGGCGAATCGGTGCGGGCGACCGTGCAGGCGATGAAGCAGATCGCGCAGAAGATCGGCATCATCGACGACATCGCCTACCAGACCAACCTGCTGGCGCTGAACGCGGCGATCGAGGCCGCGCGTGCCGGCGAGCACGGCAAGGGCTTTGCGGTGGTCGCCGCGGAAGTGCGCAAGCTGGCCGAACGCAGCCAGATCGCGGCGCAGGAGATCGGCGACGTCGCCAGCTCCAGCGTGGAACTGGCCGAGAACGCCGGCAAGCTGCTGGACGAGATGGTGCCGTCGATCAAGCGCACCTCCGACCTGGTGCAGGAGATCACCGCCGCCTCCGAGGAGCAGACCTCCGGCGTCGGTCAGATCAATGCCGCGGTCGGCCAGCTCAACCAGACCACCCAGCAGGCCGCGTCCAACTCCGAGGAGCTGGCCGCCACGGCCGAGGAGATGAGCGCGCAAGCCGAACAGCTGCAGCAGCTGATGAGCTTCTTCAAGGTGCAGGGCGCCCCGCCGGCCAGGACCGCGGCGCGACGTCCCGGCGCCGGGCGCGGCCGCAACGGGCAGGCCGGTCCCAAGCCGATCGCGCGCGTCGCCAACGGCCAGCTGGTCCTGGCGGATTCGCTCGACGAAGCCCACTTCGAAACCTTCTGAGACATGGCCATGAACGCTCCCGCTTCGCTCTCACCCTCCGACGCCGGCGACCTGGCCACGGACCAGTTCCTGACCTTCCTGCTCGGCAAGGAAATGTTCGGCGTCGGCATCCTCGGCATCAAGGAGATCATCGAGTACCGCACGCCGACCGACGTGCCGATGATGCCGCCCGCCCTGCGCGGGGTGATCAACCTGCGTGGCGCCGTGGTGCCGGTGGTGGACCTGCAGCAACGCTTCGGCCGCGCACCCAGCGAGATCAGCAAGCGCACCTGCATCGTCATCATCGAGGTGGCCAGCGGCGAGGAACGCCAGGTGCTGGGCCTGCTGGTGGACGCGGTCAGCGAGGTGCTGGAGATCGCCACCGCCGACATCGCGCCGCCGCCGGCCTTCGGGACCGGCATCCGCCGCGATTTCATCCACGGCATGGGCAAGGTCGGCGAGCGCTTCGTGATCCTGCTCGCCGCCGATGCGGTGCTGGCGCCCCAGGAGTTCGCCAGCATGACCGCGCTCGACGCCCACCTGGAAGAAGGCATCGCCGCCTGAGCGGCCGTTGCCACTTAGCGCCCCGCCCTTTCCTCGAAACGGATTTCGCATGCCCACGTCCCCCGACACCGCCGCCCTGCACCACTTCGGCACGGTCCTGGTGGTCGACGACAGCCAGGTCCAGCGCGAACATGCGCTGGCCCTGTGCCAGCGCATGGGGGCGGTGGCGGTGGAAGGCGCGGCCGATGGGCATGCCGCGCTGGCACGGGTGACCCAGGGGCCGCCGCTGGGGCTGTTGATCGTGGACCTGGAAATGCCCGGCATGGACGGCGTGCAGTTGCTCGACGCACTTGCCCGCTGCAGCGTGCGCGTGCCGATCGTGGTCGCCTCGCAGCGCGGCGCGGCCCTGATCGACTCGGTGCTGCAGGTCGGGCGCAGCAACGGCCTGCAGGTGCTGGCGGGGCTGGAGAAACCGCTGCGCGCCGCCCAGCTCGCGGCCGCGGTGCGCGCCCACGCGCCGAGCGCACCGGCACCACGTGACGACGCCGAGGCGCCCGGCGAGGCGACCATGGCGGCGATGCTGCGCGAGGCACTGCAACGCGGCGAGATCGAGGTGGCCTATCAGCCCAAGGTGGACATGCGCAGCGGCCGGGTCGGCGGCGTGGAAGCGCTGGCGCGCTGGCGGCATCCCAGTGCCGGGCCGATCGCGCCGGACCGCTTCATCGCCGTGGCCGAGCGCGAAGGCCTGATTCACGCGCTCACCGCCTGCGTCGCCGACCAGGCGCTGGCACGGCTGGCGGCGTGGAAACAGGACGGGTTCCAGCTGACCCTGGCGTTGAACCTGTCGCCGAGCATGCTGCAGGACCCGAACCTGCTCGACGAACTGCTCGCGCTGCTGCGCCAGCATGGGCTGGCGCCGTCGGACCTGGTGCTGGAAATCACCGAAAGCTCGCTGGTCTGCGGCAGCGCACTGGGCATGCTGGCACGGCTGCGGCTGCAGGGCTTCGGCCTGTCGCTGGACGACTACGGCACCGGCTTCTCCTCGCTGCAGCAGCTCACCCGCATCCCCTTCACCGAATTGAAGATCGACCGCATCTTCGTCCACGACGCGCACCGCAGCCGCAACCTGCGCACGGTCCTTGAATCGGCGCTGGGCATGGCCCAGCGGCTGGGCCTGAGCACCGTCGCCGAGGGCATCGAAACGGTGGAGGACTGGACCCTGCTGCAGGAGCTGGGCTGCGACTTCGGCCAGGGCTACCTGCTGGCGCGCCCGCTGGGGGGCGGGGCGCTGCACGCCTGGCTGCTGGAGCACCAGCGCCTGCTGCAGGAACACGGCCCCACCGGCAACGCCAGCGTCCCCGCTCCCGCCCCTCCCCACTGACCGACCGGCCATGACCATGACCAGCCACGACACCATCACCGAGCAGGAATTCGGCCGGTTCCAGCGCTTCATCTTCGACGCCGCCGGCATCACCATCTCGCCGGCCAAGAAGGCCATGCTGTGCGGGCGCCTGGGCAAGCGCCTGAAGGCGCATTCGCTGCAGACCTACACCCAGTACCTCAAGCTGCTGGAAAGCCGCGAGGGCAGCGGCGAGGTGCAAACCGCGATCGACCTGCTGACTACCAACGAAACCTATTTCTTCCGCGAACCCAAGCACTTCGACCTGCTGCGCAGCATCGCGGCCGCGCACACCGGCAGTACGCCGTTCCGTTGCTGGAGCGCGGCCAGTTCCAGCGGCGAGGAGGCCTACAGCATGGCCATGGTGCTGGACGATACCCTGCAGGGCCGCCCCTACGAGGTGGTCGGCACCGACATCAGCACGCGCGTGCTGGCCAAGGCGCGGACCGGCCATTATCCGCTGCTGCGCATCGAGCACATGCCGCCGGCCATGCTCAAGCGCTACTGCCTCAAGGGCCGCGGCGAGTACGAGGGCAGCATGCTGATCGACCGCAAGATCCGCGACCATGTGCGCTTCCTGCACGCCAACCTCAACGCGACGCTGCCCAACCTGGGCCAGTTCGACGTGGTGTTCCTGCGCAACGTGATGATCTACTTCAACGGCCAGACCAAGCGCGAAGTGGTGGCGCGGGTGCTCGGCACGCTCAAGCGCGGCGGCATCTTCTGCATCGGCCACTCCGAAAGCCTCAACGACGTCAACGGCGACGTGGTGCAGATCGCGCCGTCGGTGTACCGCAAGCCATGAACCACGACGTCCCAGGAGGGAACCCCGCATGACCACGATCAAGGCCATGGTGATCGACGATTCGGCGGTGGTGCGCCAGGTGCTGGTCGCCGTGCTCAACGACGCGCCCGGCATCGAGGTCATCGCCGCCGCGGCCGACCCGCTGCTGGCGATGGACAAGATGCGCCAGCAGTGGCCGGACGTGATCGTGCTGGACGTGGAGATGCCGAAGATGGACGGCATCACCTTCCTGCGCAAGATCATGAGCGAACGCCCCACCCCGGTGGTGATCTGCTCCACGCTCACCGAGAAGGGCGCGCGGGTGACCATGGACGCGCTGGCCGCCGGCGCGGTGGCGGTGGTGACCAAGCCCAAGCTCGGCCTGAAGCAATTCCTCACCGACTCGGCCGAGGAAATGATCGCCACGGTGAAGAGCGCCGCGCGCGCCAACGTCAAGCGCCTGTCGGCGCGGCCGGCCGTGGCGCCGGCGGAGCCGGAGATCAAGCACACCGCCGACGTGATCCTGCCCGCACAGGGCGGCCGCGCGCTGTCGCAGACCACCGAACGGGTGGTGGCGATCGGCACCTCCACCGGCGGCACCCAGGCGCTGGAGGAAGTGCTGACCGCGCTGCCGCGGGTGAGCCCCGGCATCGTCATCGTCCAGCACATGCCGGAGAAATTCACCGCCGCCTTCGCCGCGCGCCTGGACACGCTGTGCCAGATCTCGGTGAAGGAAGCGGCCAACAACGACCGCGTGGTCCCGGGACGCGCGCTGATCGCGCCGGGCGGCAAGCACATGCTGCTGCGGCGCAGCGGCGCGCAGTACTTCGTCGAAGTGCTGGACGGGCCGCCGGTGAACCGGCACCGGCCGTCGGTGGACGTGCTGTTCCGCTCCGCCGCGCGCGCCGCCGGCGGCAACGCGCTGGGCATCATCATGACCGGCATGGGCGACGACGGCGCGGTCGGCCTGCTGGAGATGCGCCAGGCCGGCGCACGCACCGTGGCCCAGGACGAACAGAGCAGCGTGGTGTTCGGCATGCCCAAGGAAGCGATCAAGCGCGGCGGCGCGGAGAAGATCCTGCCGCTCAACGCGATGGCGCGCGAGATCGGCCAGCAGCTGAGCTAGCCCAGCCGGCCGCCGCACCACCCTGCCGCAGGAGCGGCTTCAGCCGCGACGAAGCATTCCCATGAATGTCGGTCGCGGCTGAAGCCGCTCCTTGTATCTGGACATGTCGCCCCTAAACAGGCGTCATGTCTTCCGACTGATCATCGGAGGAGGTGCGGGAGGTCCAGTCGCTCCTAAAGCTTCGAGCTTGCATCGCAGATCGGCTCCGCCCTCCACATGCTGGCCCTTGTGTGTCCGAACGGTATCCAGAGTCCGCCCGCGGGCGTGAACTCGCATCGCTAA
>NZ_NQYT01000106.1:0-5214 GCF_009192935.1 Xanthomonas sp. LMG 12461 | reverse complement strand
AGCGGCACCAGCGCCGACGGCGCCGACTGCTGCAGCACCGCCGAATCGAAGCGCAGGTGGTGCTTGCACGCCGGGCAGACGCTGGCGCTTTCGAGAATGGTGGCCTTGCAGTGCGGGCAGGTCCGGGTCGCCCCCGGACTGCCGGGACGCGGGCTGCTCATGCGCCGGCGTCGGACTCCGCGGGCTTGCCGCTCTTGCGGGCATGTTTGTCGTCGTCCCAGCCGAAGTCGGCCTGGCCGCGCATGCGCGAGCCGGCGGCCACGGTCAGCGAGCCGGCCTTGACGTCGCCGATCAGCGCGCCGGACGCAAGCAGCTCCACCCGCGAGGCCGATTCGATGTTGCCTTCCAGCTCGCCGGCGATCACCACCTTGTCGGCACGCACGCCGCCGCTGAGCTTGGCGCCGGTCTCGATGGTGAGGTCGCCCTGCACGTTGACGTCGCCCTTGAACTTGCCGGCGATGCGAATGTGGCCGGTGCCCTCGATCTTGCCTTCGATGCTGATGTCGGCGGCGATCAGCGATTCCTTCGCGGCGGGTGCCGGCGCAGGGGCGCGGGCGGCAGGGGCGGCGGCGGCGACCGCGGCGAGCGGTTCGCCCGGGGCGGCATCGCCCGGCGGGCGCGGCTCCGGCGGCAACGCGCCGTTACCGGGAACGGGCGGCAGGCCATCCTTGCGCGCGGGACCCTGGTCTTTCCAGATGGACATGGGCTGTCGTCTCCAGTCGGGGGAAGCGCGACTATCGCCGCTCTATCGCGTCGGTTTTGTGACGCTTTCTTCAAAACGGCGGCCCGACTGCGACCGCCGCCGGTTCAGCCCATGCCGTCCAGCGTCGGGTCGTAGGCCTGCACCTGGTTGCGGCCGCAGCGCTTGGCCCGGTACAGCGCCGCATCGGCCTTGCGCAGCAGGGTGGTGGCGACCACGCCGTCGCGCGCATAGCTGGCCACGCCGATCGACATGGTCACCGCCGGCAGCGCCTTGCCGTCCACGGTCGCGCTCAATTGCTGGGCGGCGCTGCGGATCTGTTCGGCGATGGCCTGCGCCTGTTCCGGCCCGGTCTCCGGCAGGATCACCGTGAACTCCTCACCGCCGTAGCGGCAGGCGATGTCCTCGCCGCGCAGCCGCGTCGACAGCATCTGCCCGACCGCGGCCAGCAGGGCGTCGCCGCCGCCGTGGCCGTGCAGGTCGTTGAACTGCTTGAAGTGGTCCACGTCCAGCATCAGCAGCGACAGCGGCATCTGCCGGCGTCCGCAGCGGGCCAGTTCGTGGTTGAGCGATTCTTCCAGGTAGCGCCGGTTGAACAGGCCGGTGAGCGGGTCGCGGATCGACTGCAGGCGCAGCGACTCGCGCAGACGCAGGTTGCTCAGCGCCAGCGACAGCTGCTCGGCGGCGGCCTCGGCGATGGCGATGCGCGGCAGTGGACCGGTGCCGCGCCCGGCCAGGAACACGAAGCCCAACTGGGTGCCCTGAGCCGACAACGGGATGCAGGCGGTGCTGGCACCGGCCGCGTACGGATCCTCGCGCAGATGCGCGCAGGCCGAGTCGTGGCCCTGCGCATGCACGAAGTGGCTCTTGTCGCGGCGCAAGGCCCAGCAGTCCTGCGGCGCTACGGCCGGCTCGCTGCCGACCGGCGGCTCGCCCCAACTGACGATTTCCTCGGCGCGGTCGCGCGAGGCGCGCAGCAGATAGACGCTGCCGCCGGCGTCGGGCATCAGCGCGGCGAGCAGGCGTGCGGTCACCGTCAGTGCCTCGGCCGGCTCCACGCAACTCTGCAGCAGGCCGGTATAGCGGCTGAGCGCGTTGAGGTCGGCACTGGTGCGCTCCAGCTCGGTGATGCTGGCTTCCATCTTCTCGTTGGCGACCGAGGCGGCCTGCTCGGCGTTGCTGCGGTTGCGCAGTTCGCGCAGCAGCAGCGCGTACACCACGCCGACGCTGCCCAGGCCGAACGGGATGCCGGCCAGGGCCAGCACCAGCAGCATGTCGGCGCTGCGCTGGTTGGAGGTGTCGCGGCTCTGCAGCAGTTGCAGTTCCACGTCGGTCATCTGCTGCACTTGGTCGCGGATCGCGCTGGAGCTCTGGTACACGCTGGGCGCCATCGCCTGCCGCAGCGCCTGCAGGCCGTCGCGCTGGTACACCGCGAGCATCTCCCGCATCTGCCGCAGTCGCGTGTCCATCGACTGCTGCAGCACCTGGATGTTGGCGATCTGCACGGGATTGTCGGAAACCAGCTTGCGCAGCTGCGCCAACTGCCGTGGCACGCGTTCGGCGCTGTCGTAGTAGAGGCTCAGATAGGCCTGGTTGTCGGTCAACTCGTAGCCGCGCAACGAGGATTCGGTCATCAGCAAGGTGGATTGCACCTCGTCGATGTTGCGCAGCACTTCGTGGGTGTGGGCGACGCGTGCGCCGTCGGAGAGCGCGCGTTGTGCGCCGTAGAACACGCCGGCGCCGATCAGCACGAAGACCGCAGCGGAGAACAGCAGGGCTAGACGGGTCCTGGCCCGCACACGTTGGAGAATCGGCATCGCAAAAGTCTACTGTGACGCCGCAAACGCCTTGGACCGGCGTCACAAAAGACGCCTTGCCGGCACAGCGCGCGGCACGCGCTGCGCGGCAGAGGCCGCCCCCGCATGCACGGGGACGGCCAATGACTCAATGCTGCTCGCGGTCGCCGTTGTGCGGATCTTCGTTGGCGTTCTCGCGTGCCTTGTCGGCGACTTTCTGCGCCGCATTCGCCGTGGCCTCGCTGGCATCGGCCGCCATCTCCTTGGCTGCGGCCGAGGCATCCTTGACGGCATCGGAGTTGGCCGCACGGTGCGCGGCATCGCGCGCGTCGGCGGCGACCTCGCGCCCGGCCTGCGCGACCTGGCCAGCGGCTTCCTTGGCCGCTTCGCCGGTCTGTTCGGCAGCGACCTTGGCGTCGCGTTGTGCCTGCTGCGATTCGGGACCCTGGCAGCCGGCCAGTGCGAGGGCGCCCAGCAGGGCCACGATCGGGGTCTTGTTCATGCGGCTTCTCCGTCCACGGGTGGGTGACGCGGCGCAGCCTAGGCGGACGCGCATGCAGCCTGCGTCAAGGCGAAGCGGTGGCGCGGGGCAGTGTTCAGGAAGGCACTGCCGCTGGTGGGGGAGGCGCCGTGGGGTGGGAGCCAGGCACTGCGATGCGCGCGGCTGCCGTCGCATGCTGGCCATGCGGATGTGCGGCGTCGGCGCGTACGCGCCGCACGTGCATGGCGCGTGGCAGCGGTGCGCATCGACCGCATCGCTCGCCGCGGGCGGCGGTGCGGCGCGTCGTGCGGGTCATGCGTCGCGCTTGCATGCGCGCTACGCGTGGACGACGCAATGGCGCGGACGAATCCTGTGTGCGGGGACGCACGCTTGCGAGGCGACGTCAGCGGCGGACGACGGCGCGGCATTCGCGCGAGGCGAACATGCATGCGTCGTCACCCACGCCGCCCTCCGGGAACACGCTGTGCCGGCACGCTGGTGGCGCCGTTGCAGCGCTGCCCGGCAAACGCCAGGCAAAGAAAAAGCCGCTGGCGGACCAGCGGCTCTTTCAGGACTGCAAAAAGCAAGAAGTGATTACTTCTTGGCTTCCTGAGCAGCGTCCTTCGCCTTTTCGGCGGTGTCTTCCGCAGCCTTGGCGGTGTCGGCAGCCTTGTCGGCAGCGGCATCGGTCGGGGCAGCGGCGGCAGCGGCCGAAGCGTCGGCAGCGGTGTTGGCGGCGGTCGCGGCGGTGTCGGCAGCGGCCTGAGCGGCGTCGGCGGTCGGGGCGCCGGCGGCAGCCGACTGGTCGGCAGCAGCCTGCGCGTCGGTGGCGGCTTCGTTAGCCGAAGCGGCGGCGTCCTGGGCCTGCTCCTGCTTCGAGCACGCGGCCAGGGCCAGGCCCAGGGCCATTGCGATCAGCAGCTTGTTGATGCTCATTGTGTCTATCCTCGTCGTTTAGTTAGGCAACGCGCGAATGCGCGCCCTCAACATGATGACAAGCCAAAGTCGGCTGTCAAGCGCACGCGCATTCATTTTTGTGTTTCAGGGGTTAATCCCAATCAAATCAATTCGATGGCGACCGCTGTCGCTTCGCCACCGCCGATGCACAGCGTCGCGATTCCGCGGCGGCCGCCACGGCTGCGCAACGCATTTAGCAATGTCACCAGCAGCCGCGCACCGGAGGCGCCGATCGGATGGCCGAGCGCGCAGGCGCCGCCATGGACGTTGACCTTGGCGTGGTCCAGGCCCAGTTCCTTGATCGGCACCATCGCCACCACGGCGAAGGCTTCGTTGATCTCGAACAGGTCGACGTCGTCCAGGCTCCAGCCGACCTGGTCGAGCAGCTTGCGGATCGCGCCCACCGGCGCGGTGGTGAACCATTCCGGCGCCTGCGAGAAGGTCGCGTGGCCAACGATCCGGGCCAGCGGCGCGACGCCGCGGCGGGCGGCCTCGTCGGCGCCCAGCAGCACCAGCGCGGCGGCGCCGTCGGAGATGCTCGAGGAGCTGGCCGCGGTGACTGTGCCGTCCTTCTTGAACGCCGGCTTCAGCGCCGGGATCTTGGTCACGTCGGACTTGCCCGGCTGCTCGTCGCTGTCGACCCGTACCTCGCCCTTGCGGGTGGCCACGGCGACCGGGACGATCTCGTCGGCGAAGGCGCCATCGCGCTGCGCGGCCTGCGCGCGGTTCACCGATTCGATCGCGAACGCGTCCTGGTCCTGGCGGCTGAAGCCGAACTTCTCCGCGGTGGCCTCGCCGAACACGCCCATCGCCTGGCCGTCGTCGGGATTGGTCAGGCCGTCCCAGGCCATGTGGTCGACCGCCTGGAAGTTGCCGTAGCGGTTGCCGGTGCGCGAGTTCGGCAGCAGGTGCGGCGCGTTGCTCATCGACTCCATGCCGCCGGCGACGACGATGCTGGCCGAACCGGCCTTGATCAGGTCGTGTCCCAGCATTACCGCCTTCATGCCCGAGCCGCAGACCTTGTTGATGGTGGTGGCGCCGGTGCCGTCGGGCACGCCGGCCGCGCGCGCGGCCTGACGTGCCGGGGCCTGGCCGAGGTTGGCCGGCAGCACGCAGCCCATGATGACTTCGGAAACGTCGGCGGCGGGGATGCCGGACTGCTCCAGCGCGGCGCGGATGGCCGCGGCGCCCAGCGTCGGCGTGGGCACGCCGTTGAACTGGCCCAGGAACGCGCCGATGGCGGTGCGCTTGGCCGCGGCGATGACGGCCTCGGTCATGGG
>NZ_NQYT01000105.1:0-5341 GCF_009192935.1 Xanthomonas sp. LMG 12461 | reverse complement strand
CCGCGGCCGGCGGAACCGGGCATCATCGTGCTTGGACTCAGGAAGACGTTGCCATGAAAAGGTCGAAGACGACCGCCTTGTTGCTGATGAGCGCCGCGCCGCTGCTGTTCACCGCCTGCGGGCGCGAGCCGGAGGCCAAGGCCCAGGAAGGCCTGTACACCTCGGTGGACGCCTGCGTGGCGCAGACCCATGACATCGCGACCTGCCGCGAGGCCTTCGCACAGGCGCAGAAGCAGGCGGCCGAGCAGGGGCCCAAGTACGCCAGCCGCGAGCAGTGCGCGCAGGACTATGCGCAGGATCGCTGCGTGGAGCAGCGCGACAGCCACGGCCATTCCTTCATCGGGCCGATGATGACCGGCTTCTTCCTGTCGCAGATGCTCAACAACAATCGCGCTGCAGGTTTCAATGCGGCTCCCGCCTACCAGGACCGGCAGAACCAATGGCAGCGGCCGGCGTCCTATTCCGGTGGCGCCGGTGCGGCGAGCAGCGGCACGATGCTGCGCGGCAACCAGACCATGACCCATATCGGCGCCACGCCGAATCGTGCGGTCACCGTCAGCCGCGGCGGTTTCGGCGAATCCGCCGGTGGGCGCGGCTTCGGCAGCTGAGTCCGGCTTTTTCCCTCATCGCACGAGACCCCGCATGAAACGCATCGCGATCGTCGAGCGCGGCGACTGGCGCGCCAAGGCCGCGGAGTACGGTTTCCGCTTCCACACCATCGACGGCCAGCGCTACTGGGACGAACGCGCCTACTACGCGTTCAGCCTGCGCCAGATCGAGCGCGATCTGGAAGATCCCAGCGCCGAACTGCACGCGATGGCGATGGGCCTGCTCGACGAGATCGTCGCCAGCGAGGCGTTGATGCAGCGGCTGGCGATCCCGCCGGCGTTCCGCGACTGGATCGCCGACAGCTGGCGGCGCCGCGAGCCGCATCTGTACGGGCGCCTGGACCTGGCCTACGACGGCCGCGGCCCGGCCAAGCTGTACGAACTCAACTACGACACGCCGACCTCGCTGTTCGAGTCGGCGTTCTTCCAGTGGCAGTGGCTGGAGGACCAGCGCGCGCAGGGCCGATTGCCGGACGATGCCGACCAGTTCAACTCCATCCACGAAGCCTTGCTGGAGCGCTTCGCCGCGCTCGCTGGCGGGTTGCCGCCGCCGCTGTACTTCGCCGCGGTGCGCGATTCGGAAGAGGACCAGGGCACGGTTGCCTACCTGCGCGACTGCGCCGCGCAGGCCGGCGTCGGCGGCGAACTGATCGCGATCGAGGACATCGGCCTGTCCAGCGACGGCCGCTATACCGATCTGGACGATACGGTGATCGGCGCGCTGTTCAAGCTGTATCCGCTGGAGGACATGTTCGCCGAGCGTTTCGGCCAGGCGCTGCCGGGATCGGGCCTGCGCCTGCTGGAGCCGCCGTGGAAGGCGCTGCTCAGCAACAAGGGCATCCTGCCGCTGCTGTGGGAGCGCCATCGCGGCCATCCGAACCTGCTGCCGGCCGCATTCGACGACGGCACCACGTTGCCGCCGGGCTGGGTGCGCAAGCCGCTGCATTCGCGCGAGGGCGCCAACATCGTGCTGCACCTGGACGATGGCCGCGTGCTGGAGAGCGACGGCCCCTATGCCGGGCCCTACATCCGCCAGCAGGCGCATCCGCTGCCGGCGTTCGAGGGGCGCTACCCGATGGTCGGCAGCTGGATCGTCGGCGACCGCGCCTGCGGCATCGGCATTCGCGAGGACGATGGCCCGATCACCCGCGACAGCGCGCGGTTCCTGCCGCACGCCATCGTCGAGGACGCGCGGCCGGGTGTGCTGTATGCGTGAGTCGCTATTGCGCGCCGACGCGGCGTCGCCTGGCGCGCCGCGCCGGCATCGCAACGACGGAACACCCTTGGCTGCCTACGCGGACCAGGTGGCGGTGCGCTGCCATCGCTGCGGCACGCCGGGCTGGGTGCTGGCGCAATGGGAGCCGTATCGCTGGCAGGCGCGATTCCGTTGTGGGCAGTGCGCTACTGGTCTGGACAGCGACGCCGATGACTGGGTGGGAGCCGTGCAATTGGAAGGCCATCGCGCCTGCGGCCATTGCGGACACAAGTGGGTGCGGGTCCGTGCGACGTCGACCGGTGCAACCCCGGTGCCCGCGAACTTGCCCGGGCGTTGCGCGCATTGCGGGAAAAGCAGCGCGGTGGCCGTCACCACGTACCGCATGCGCGACGGATCGCCCAGCGATCCGCATTTCGGCATGCCGCTGGCGCTGGTCGCGCCGACCCGCGCCGGCCTGCTGTGGGCCTACAACCCGCGCCATCTGCAGGAGCTGCAGGACTACGTGTCGGCGACGCTGCGCGAACGCCGCGGCCTGTTCGGGCGCTCGATGGTGGCGCGGTTGCCGGCGTGGATGAAGCTGGCGCGGCATCGGCCGCTGATGCTGCGGACCTTGCAGCGTCTGCAGCAGGCCAGTGCGCAGCTGCCGTCGGTGCCTGCCGCGGCAACGTAGCGGCGGCGTCTGCGGTTTCATTCTTCGCCGTGAATGCGGCCGGCGCAGTCGCGCCACGCGCGACGCATGCGAAATGTCTACGATGTGATACTCGTCACGATTGACCGGGCTTGCCCGTCTGACGAAGATCGACATCGGGGAGTGCTGCGGGGGCCGGCATGTCTGCATCTCGTATTCGCGCCAGAGTGCTGGTGCTGCTGGCGTGCGTCGCAGCCAACTGCAGTGCGTGCGCGGTGGTGACGGTCTCCACCGCGCGCGAGGACGTGGTCGTGCGTGGCCTGTTCGGCGCACGCGTCGCCACGACGGGATTGGCCCCTGTGGCGGTCCGTTCGCGCGGGCTGGGAATTTCGCAGACCCCGCGCGCGTGGACGCTGGGCTGGCACGCCGAAACCGCGATCTATGTTCCCCCGGATGCGGACGCGTGCCGCATCGTGCTGATGTCCAATACCGAAGCCGAGGTCCGCCGCCTGCTTGCGATCCTGCAGGCCGGCGGTGGCGATGTGTCTCAGGTCTGCATCGCATCACAGGAGGTGTCACGATGAAAACGTCTCTGGCTTGTTTCTCTGTTCTGCTGTTGGGCGGCTGCGCACATTTGGAGCAGGCGCCGTTGGTCTACGCGTCGAAGACGAGCTTCGGTGTCGATGTTTCCACGGCATCCACCGAAAACCCAGGCATTTCGATGAACCTGGGCTACAAGCAGGTGGATGCGGCCTATGTGCCGGTGGCGGTGGCGAGAAAGTGCAACGACGGCGTTGCCGGTGCCGACTGCAGCAAAAAGGGCTACGAGCTGCTGGTGATCTCCGGCGTCGCCAGAGAGGGCGATTCGGACGCCGACGGGACCAGCGAAGATGCGCGGATCGAAGCGGCCAAGAAGGCATCGACTGACTATGCGAGGGCGCTGTCGGAGGAGACGCTGGCGAAGCAGGCGATGATCGAGGCCGATAGCAAGCTCAAGCAACTGCGCGACAGCTACAGCGCAGCCGCCAAGCGGCAAAGCGCATACGATCAAGCGAAGCTGAAATGGGCGTCGCTGCAGGCAGCGGCTGCGAGCCCGGGCACGGTCGAAGAGGCGGACGTGATCGCCGCGAAGAGCGCCATGGACGCGCTCGCGCCCACTGCCGAAGATCAGGCGATTCTCGCGGGCTTCGCTCAGAGCGAGAACGACCTGCGGCAGAACGCCGCCGCCGTGGCGTCCGAGTACGCCAGCAAGCAAAAAGCGTCGGAGTTGCAGGAAGCCATTCTCAAGTCCGCCAATGCGAAGATCGCGCGCAGCAATCTGGGCGACTCCTATTCCGTCTTTGGCAGCTTCGATGGCACGAGCACCGTCAATGGCAAGGGCTCGGCGTCGATCGGGTTGGGCAAGATGTTCTCGACCGGCGTGGCTGCGCAACGGTTGGCGAGCGGCATATCGACCATGGCCTGCTATGACCTGATCAAGAGCAAGGCACCTGCCGCCGTCGCCGCGGCGGAACTGGAGAAGCTGTTGCAGCACTGCCAGTGAGTGCCGTGGTTTGCGCGGCCGAGCGGTGCGGCGCCGCCGCCACGCGCTACAGCAAACCGTCCCGCTTCACCGCCAGGTAGCGCTCGATCAGTGCGGCGGGCAACTCTTCGCCGGTGACGTCGAGCACCATCACGCCGTGGCTGCGCAGTGCGTCATGCGCAGCGCTGCGTTGTTGCAGGTAGCGCGCCACCGCGCCGGCCTGCACCGCCTGCGGCAGCTCGTGTGCGTCCTCCGCCAGCGCTTGGTCCAGTTCGCGCTCGCGCAGGCTGGCCACGCACACCAGGTGGCGGCGCTGCAGCAGGCGTACGGCGGCCAGCAGGTCTTCGATGTCCTCGTCGCGCACGTTGCTGACCAGCATCACCAGCGCGCGGCGGCGCTGGCGCAGCGACAGTTCGGTGGCCGCGGTCAGGTAATCGGTGGCCACCGGCTGCGGCTGCAGGTCGTAGCTGGCGCGCAGCAGCACGTCGACGGTGGCCATGCCGCGCTGCGGCGCCACCCAGCGCGCGTCGCCGCCGCTGGCCATCATGCCGACCGCGTCGCCCTGGCGCAGTGCCAGGTACGACACCACCAGCGCGGCGTTGAGCACATGGTCGAAGTGCGACAGGCCACGCTCGCTGGCCAGCATGCGCCGCCCGGTGTCGATCAGCATCAGCAACTGTTGGTTCTTCTCGTCCTGGTACTCGCGCGAGATCAGCTTGCGCGCGCGCGAGGTCGCCTTCCAGTCGATCTGGCGCAGGCTGTCGCCGACCCGGTACTCACGCATCTGGTGGAAGTCGGTGCCTTCGCCGCGGCGCCGCTTCAGGTGCGCGCCGACCAGGCGCGAGGCCTGTTCGGCGCTGAACAGGGCGAAGCGGGTCAGCGGCGCGAAGTTCGGATACACGCGCACGGTCTGTGCGGACCCGGCCAGGCGCTGCTGCCACCACAGGCGCCAGGGCGCATGCAGGCGCAGGTGGGTGCCGTCGAAGACGAAGCGGCCGCGCGCGGTCGGACGCAGTTGGTAGCGCACCTGGGTCTGATGCGCGGCGGGCAGGGTCATGCGCTGCGGCAGGCCCTGCAGCTCCCAGCCGCTGGGCGTCCAGCGCGACGTGGTGCTGCACCTGGACAGCGCGCAGCGCCAGCGCGTGGACCTGTTCGACCTGGTGCCCAGCGGCTGGGAGCTGCAGGGCCTGCCGCAGCGCATGACCCTGCCCGCCGCGCATCAGACCCAGGTGCGCTACCAACTGCGTCCGACCGCGCGCGGCCGCTTCGTCTTCGACGGCACCCACCTGCGCCTGCATGCGCCCTGGCGCCTGTGGTGGCCGCAGCGCCTGGCCGTGTCCTCACTGTTGGTGCTCGGGCTTCCCAAT
>NZ_NQYT01000104.1:0-1381 GCF_009192935.1 Xanthomonas sp. LMG 12461 | reverse complement strand
GCCCGGTTCCGCCGGCCGCGGAAACCCGCGGCCGGCGGTTGGGCATCATCGCGGACGCACGCGCGACGCGTCAGCTCGTCGGCGGCGGCGGCACGTAGCTGGACAGGCGCGCGTCGAAATACGGCTGCACCGCGGCGATGTTGGACTTCACCTGGATGTCCATGCCGACGTCGCGGCTCATGCCCAGCACGTCGTTGTCTGGCCAACCGGGCCCGAAGCACCACTGCGTGCTGGGGATGTTGTTGGCCTGCAGGTGCGCGAGCATGCGCTTGGTCGCCAATTCCGCGCTGGCATTGCCGGCCGGATAGCCGTGCTCGCCGAGAAAGCCGCGCTTGCCTCGGTGTCCCAGCCAGTCGATGAACGGCTTGACCATCTCGATGCCGGTGTCCGGCGCAACGTTTTCATTGCGATTGGTCCAGGCACCGCCTCCGCGGCCCTCGTCGTCCAGATAGTTGTGCGCCTCGTAGACGATGCGGTCGTACGGGTCGGGGATCGTGTCCAGGTTGTTGGACGCCTCTTTCCACCGGCGGGCGCTGGCGTATTCGTTGCCGCAAACGAACACGTAATGCGACCGGTCGAAATCGAAGATGCGCGCCGCGGTGGCAGTGGCGGTGCGCAGCCAGTGATCGGCCATCACCAGCGTGCTGCCGTCGGCGTTGCGCTCCGGTCCCTGGTAGGGCTCGTTCATCAGGCCCCAGCCGAAGATCGCCGGATGCGAGCGGAAGCGCTGCACGATGCGACTCCACAGATCCGGCAGGCCGGCGGCGTTGTACAGCGTGCAGCCCGGCGTGCCGATCACGCGGTACTCGTAGAGCTTGAGCAGGTTGTCGGCCGGGTCGAAGTAGGCCAGGTACAGGAAATTGCCCTTGCGATAGGTGCCGTTCCACACCGTTTGGTCGGCGGGGTCGGCGACCGCGCGGCCGTCCGGCCCGATCAGCTGGCCGGCGCCATCGCGCCGGTAGCCGGACTTGCTCGCGACCTTGATCGGCAAGCGCATGTAGTCGTGCAACTCCAGGATCGCCACCTTGCCGCGCTGCGCGAGCCGGTTCAGCACTTTCTCGACCTGGTCGCAATACGTGGCGTTGAGCGGCATCCCCTGGCCGGTACTGAAGCGTGCGGCAGTGGTGGGCAGGCGGAACAGCGGGCAGGCGCCGGCGGCGACGATGTGCTGGTCGCTGATGTCGCGGTAGTGCCGGTCGATGATGGCGTTGTCGACGAAGTTGTTGGACGCCAATCCGGACAGATTGAGGCCGGCGAACGGCAGCGTGCCGGCGGCGCGGGCCTGGCCGCCAAGGCCCCAGAGCGCGGCGCCGGCGGCGATGCCGACACCGGCGCGCAGCACGCTGCGGCGGCCCGGATCGGCGGGGGTGGACACAAGGGA
>NZ_NQYT01000103.1:0-6009 GCF_009192935.1 Xanthomonas sp. LMG 12461 | reverse complement strand
CTGGGCCCGGTCCTGCCTTGTCGATGCGAGTTCACGCCCGCAGGCGGACTCTGGATACCGTTCGGACACACAAGGGCCAGCATGTGGAGGGCGGAGCCGATCTACGATGCAAGCTCGAAGCTTTAGGAGCGACTGGACCTCCCACACCTCCTCCGATGATCAGTCGGAAGACATGACGCCTGTTTAGGGGCGACATGTCCAGATACAAGGAGCGGCTTCAGCCGCGACAGCGGCGTTACCGGTCGGCCTGTGTCGCGGCTGAAGCCGCTCCTGCGGGAAACCACGCGAATCGGCTCAACCACGGGGCGCCAGCAAGGACGCCATTGACAAGCGACACACACCACGTCATTAATTAACTAATTCGTTAATTAGCTAATCCCCGATGTCCATCGACCGCGTCTTCGAAGCCCTCGCCTCGCGCCCGCGCCGCGAGATCCTGGCCTACCTGTCGGCACAGGAACTCACGGCCGGCGAGATCGGGCAGCGCTTCGCGATGAGCGCGCCAGCGATCTCGCGGCACCTGTCGGTGCTGGAAGCGGCGGGGCTGGTGGCGAGCGAGCGTCGCGGCCAGTTCGTGGTCTACCGGCTCACCCCCGACAACCTGGTCAACACCCTCAGCGGTTTCGCCTTCGAGATCTGCCCCAGCGCCGGCCCGCTCAAACGCGAGTCGCGCAAGCGAGCCAAGCGCACCGCCTGATCCTTCCGCCACGGCAACAGGAGTCCGCCGATGACCGCCGCACCGCTCAGCGAACACGCCGCCGCACAGACCGGATTCCCCTCGGTGCGCCTGCCCTCCTACAGCGGCGGCTTGCCGGTGGAGGTCATCCTGATCGCCCAGCTCGGCGTCGGCGCCGGCGATCCGCTGATCGCCCAGGCCTGCCTGCGCCAGCGCGCGCATCCGCAGTTCCGCGACGCGCTGGACGAACCCTCGGCGCGCCTGGCCGGCACCGATTTCGGCAACGGCGAGTCGACCGCGCTGTATTCGTTCGCGGTCGGCAGCGGCGGCCATCCGTTCCATTGCCATGCTGGGCATCGCATGTTCACCGCGATCACCGGCAGCGGCGGCGCGCTGCTGCGTTTCAGCACTGCCTCGCCGGCGCAGCTGGCGCAGGATCCGCAGCATTTCCTCGCCGCGCTGCGGCATGTCGAATTGCCCGCCGACTGCCTGTTCAGCGTGCGCTTCGGCGGCGGCACCTGGCACCAGTTCGCGCCGCTGCGTGCGCAGTCCGGGCATCCGGCGTTCTTCGCCCTGTCCTGCCACAGCGACGAAGCCGGCGGCGCGCTTACCGAGGACGTACGCGCGCAGGTCTTGGCCGGCACTGCCGATATCGCCACGCTCACCGAATTGCTGCCGGCACCGGTCGCGACCCTGCTGGCATCGCCGCAGGCGCAGGGGCTGGCCGTACCGACCGTGCGACTGTCGCTGGCGGCCTCGCCGGGCAGCCGGCGCCTGGCCTGGTGTGCCGGCCTGCGCGCCCTCAGCGGTCGCCTGCGGCAGCGGCTGGGTGCCTGGCGGCATCCGGCCGGCTTCGCGGCACTGGCGCCGCGCCTGCCGCGAGCGCGGGTGACGCCGCAGTTGTTGCCCGGCTCGCTGCTCGAACCGCAGCTGCCCGCGCACCATCACCAGGACAGCGTGCGGCTGAGGGTGCCGGCGCAGGCGCTGCGGCCGCTGGGTGCGCATGCGCTGATGACGGCGTTGCTGGACGGTTTCCTGCAGCACCCGCCGCGTGGCGTGACCTGGCTGATGCGCCTGCGCAACGTGCTGGTGGCGCCGCTGCGGCTGCGCACCTCGCCGCTGGGCTGCCCGGTGTCCTCGCTGCTGTCGCCGCAGCGCGATCAACTGTTTGCCGGGCGGTTTCCGGTGCTGGCGCAGGCCTCCACCGCGCAGGCGCGGCGCGTGCAGGTGCTGCTCGGTGCCGACGATCGCCACCTGGTGTTCCGCAGTTGCGTCGGGGTGACGCTGCGCGACGACGGCAGCGCCGAACTGAGCCTGGAAACGCGGGTGGCCTGCCGCAACCGCTTCGGGCACCTGTACATGGCGCTGATCGCCGCCGCGCACCGCCGCTACATCGCCCCGACGCTGCTGCGCGCGGCCGCCGAGGCGCTGCTGCTGCACGTGGCCGAACATGCCGGGCCGGATGCAGTCGCGCCGATGCATTGAGCGCGTCATCACCCCGTCTTAGCCGATGCCTGCCTAGCCTGCGCCTTCCCCCTAAGAGGAAGGCCCATGCCCCAGCTCCGCATCCGCATCACCGGCAGCGAGGACGACGCCCGCGCCATCATCAACCTGCTGTCGAGCCTGGACGGCATCGAGCACGTCGAGGAAATCGACGACCTGATGCCGCACATGGACGACGACGATTCCAGCTCCGCCGGCCTGCCCGACGACCAGGGGCCGGGCACCCACGAAGTGGAAGTGGAGGCCGGCAACGCCGCCACCGCCCAGAAGGTGCGCGAGGCCGTGGAAGCCCTGGCGTTCGAACTGGACGTGGTCGTGGAGTTCGAACAGGACGAAGGCTGAGGGCCTGCATCCGGGACGTTGCGCCGCATGGCGCAGCGTCCTGGCGTTACCATGGCCAGCATCCTGGATTTCCAGAGGCGCCAGCCGTGCCTCAGGTACCCGACTTCAAGACGTCGGGACTGAAGTCCCTCCCACAGTGCTCCCAGCCAATGTATCGCGAGCCCCGGCAGGAGTCGTTTTGCTGTTGCTCAAGCTCGAGTGTCAGACGAGAAGAACGGTAGCAGCCGCTTCAGCCGCGACCCGCCACCCATCGTCGTTCACGGCTGCTGGATGACATGCCACCGTTCCGTCGGCAACGCGTGGCAACACCGCGCGCGCTCACCTCCATCCGCTCCCGCCCGATTTCATCGGACGGGAACCGCGCCTGTCTCCTAGGCCGAACGACGACGCCGTCGGCGCCAGGCGATCAGCCGCCAGAACGCATAGCCGAGCAGCACGAACGGGGCCAACCCCACCACCGCGCGGATCGCCCAGGCGATCGATCCGGCGAAGATTTCGCCGCTGTCGTGCAGCGCCTCGCCGATGTCGCTGCGGCTCCGCTCGGCGGTCGGCGCCGAGAACGTCAGCGTCACCCGCTGCGTATCCAGGCGCCGGCGCTGCTGTGCGGCTTCCTGGCTGGTGGCGAGCAATTGCGTCTCCACGGCGGCCAGTTTTTCCGACAGCGCGATCATGTCGGCCACGCTGAGATCGCGGCGCTGCTGGAACTCCTGCAGGCGCCGCTGCTCGGCCTGCAGGCGCTGGCGCTGCGCGTCGTTGTCCTGCACCGCCTGCGCCAGGTCCTCGGCATGGGTGGTGCGGCTTTCGATCTGGCCGTCCTGGCCCGCCTGCGCGATCAACGGCTCGACCCCGGCCGGCGCGATCCGCACGCTGAGCTCACCGCGCGGCTGCTCGCCGCCGCGCTGCTCGACCTGCAACACCGTGCATGCGCCGAAACTGGATTTAAGGCAGCTTTCCTGGAGTTGCTTGAGGCGTGCGGGAATCTGCGCCACCGGCAATGCCACATCGACCTCGTGCTCATAGGCCAGGGACGGCATGGCGAAAGCGCCGGGACTCGGCGGCGGCGCTGCGACGGCTGCCTCTGCCGCCTGCGCTGCGTCCTCGGCGGCACTGGCCGCGCTACTGGCGGCATCGGCGGAATAGAGATGGGCGGCCGGCAGCGCCGCGCTCTCGCCGCCGCGGCTGCAGGCAGCGATCGACACCGCCAGCGCCAGGGAAGCGCCCCAGCGACACCAGCGCCGACGCGCAGGCGCGACGACATCGAGCGTGCCAGCCGCCGCTGCGACACCCTCCGGATCGAACGCGGTGTCGCGTGCGACATGGCCAAGATGGCGACGTCCCTTGTCCTGCATTGCGGTGCTCCTGAATGGCGAAGGCGTCCAGGGTAATCCAATGGCATGGGCGCCGGCAGCCACAGCGGCGCTACCCTGGCGGATCGACCCACTCCAGGAACCCCGATGCGCAAGCACCTGCTCGCCGCCGCCCTGCTCGCCGCCCTTGCCGGCTGCCAGAAACCCGCCGACGCGCCTGCCGCCAGCAACGCCTCCGGCCAGGCCGCGGCCGCGCCCGACGCGGCCGCCGACGCCAGCTTCGCCGCACTGTCCAAGCGCGCCGTCGACACCTGGATGCAGCTGTCCCCGGTCGGCGCCACCCAGACCGGCGATCACCGCTACGACAGTGAGCTGGACGACCTCAGCGCCGCGGGCCGGCAGAAGAGCCTGGACGCGAGCAAGCAGTTGCTGGCCGAGCTGGACAAGCTCGACGTCACCAAGCTCTCGCGCGAGAACCAGGTGGATGCGGCGATCCTGCGCAACCAGTTGCAGTCGGACATCTGGAACAGCGAGGTGGCACAAGGCTGGGCGACCGATCCACAGGTCTACAACGGCCTGGCCGGCGGCGCGATCTACGGGCTGATGGCGCGCGAGTTCGCGCCGCTGCCGGAGCGGCTGAAGTCGGCCACCGCGCGCATGGAGAAGATCCCGGCGCTGTTCGCGCAGGCGCGCGCCAACCTCGACCCGGCCCGCGTGTCGGAGATCAGCGCCAAGACCGTGGCCAAGCAGAACCGCGGCATCCTCAGCATCGTCGACAGCTTCATCGTCCCGCACATCCAGGAACTGCCGCAGGCCGACGCGCAGCGCCTGCAAGCGGCGATCGAGGGCCTGAAGAAGGCCGTGGCCGAACAGCAGACCTGGCTGGACCAGACCCTGGTGCCCAACGCCAAGGGCGACTTCCGCCTCGGCGCGGAGAAGTACGACCAGAAGCTGAAGTTCGCGCTCAATTCCTCGCTGTCGCGCGCCGACATCAAGCAGCGCGCCGAGGCCGAGCTCTCGCGCGTGCGCCAGGACATGTACGGCATCGCCCGCACCGTGCTCAAGGACAAACCCGGCGCGCCGGCCCTGGTCGATGCGCCCAGCGACGAACAGCAGCAGAAGGCGATCGAGGCGGCGCTGGAGCTGGCCTATGCGCAGCATCCGGCGCGCGACAAGGTGGTCGAGGACGCCAAGGCCTCGCTGGCCGATGCTACCGACTTCGTGCGCAAGAAGGATCTGGTGACCCTGCCCGATGCGCCGGTGGACATCATCCTGATGCCCGAATTCCAGCGCGGCGTGGCGGTGGCGTACTGCGATTCGCCCGGTCCGCTGGACAAGAACCTGAAGACCTTCTACGCGGTGTCGCCGATCCCCGACGACTGGAACGCACAACAGGCCGACTCGTTCCTGCGCGAGTACAACAGCCGCATGATCCACCTGCTGAGCATCCACGAGGGCGTGCCCGGGCATTACGTGGAAGGCTGGCACTCGGCCAAGTTCCCGTCGACGCTGCGCGGCGTGCTGCGCTCGGGCGTGTTCGCCGAAGGCTGGGCGGTGTACACCGAGCGAATGATGCAGGAGCAGGGTTATCTGGACAACGATCCGCTGTTCCACCTGGTGCAGCTGAAGTTCTACCTGCGCAGCATCGCCAACGCACTGCTCGACCAAGGCGTGCACGTGGACGGCTGGAGCAAGGAACAGGCGCTGCACCTGATGGTCCACGACACCTTCCAGCAGCAGAGCGAGGCCGAGGGCAAGTGGGTGCGCGCGCAGCTGACTTCGGCGCAGCTGCCGACCTACTTCGTCGGCGTACAGGAACACCTGGACCTGCGCAAGGCGATGCAGGACAAGCTCGGCGACAAGTTCAACCTCAAGGCCTACCACGACCAGGTGCTGTCCTACGGCGCGCCACCGGTGCGGTTCGTGCGCGAACTGATGCTGGACGAGCCGATCAAGTAGTCGGGATTGGGGAGTCGGGATGACGGGCCTGCGGCCGTGGTGAAGCTCTTGAGGATTGGCAAGAACGTCTGGCCCCTGCTGCTGCATGGTCGTTGATACGGGCGCGATACCGTGTCTGCGCGATGCGGGGTTGATGGGCTGTCGCTGCGCGCTGCCTCACCCTCACCCCCCCTCTCCCGGAGGGAGAGGGGTTTTGGCCTCTCCCTTCTCCCCTCGGGAGAA
>NZ_NQYT01000102.1:0-1049 GCF_009192935.1 Xanthomonas sp. LMG 12461 | reverse complement strand
CTCTGCTTGCCGGTTTTGCCGCGTTCGCTCAGCCGCTGTTTCAGCGCCCGGATGATCGGGTTGTGGGTCATGGCCACCAGGGCCGGCATGAACAGGCCCGCGCGCAAGCGGGGCGAGCCGGTGCGCGAGATGCAGACGTGGCCTTTGCGCTCGCCCGACTCCTGCAGGCACGGATTCAGGCCCGCGAAGGCGGTCACCGCCGAGGCATCGGCGAAGCGCCTCACATCGCCAAGCTCGGCCAGCATCAAGGCCGCGCTGGTGTCGGCAATCCCCTGGATGCTCACCAGCAGCTCGCGCTGCCCACGCAAGGTCGGATCCTGGTCGATATGGTCATCGATGGCCTGCTCGATCTGGGCGATGTGGTGTTGCAGATCGGCCAGATGGACCTGGATCGAGTCCTTCACCTGGGCCGGAGCGACGTCCAGCCGGTTGCGCTCCATCTGCAGCATCTGTTGCAGATCCTGGCGCCGGCGCACCAGCGCTTTGAGCTGCTTGAGCGCCGGCGGATCAGGGTGCCAACGGCGTAACTGCTCGCGGTGACGCAGGGCATAACTGGCGATCAGCTTGGCATCGCTGCGATCGGTCTTGACCCGGCTGAGTTGGCTGCGTGCGTACGCGGCCGTCTGCGCGGGGTTGAGCACGCACACCCGATAGCCGCGTGCGTGGAGGAACTCGGCCAGCGCCTGGTGGTAGGTGCCGGTGGCCTCCATGGCGATCCAGCTATCGGGCTGGGCATGCGTCTGCAGCCATGCCTGCAGGGCCTGGAAGCCCTTGGCATCGTTGGACAACTTGGCCTTGGTACGGTGCTTGCCATTGGTCAGCTCGATGGCCACATCGAAACTGCGTTTGGCGACGTCGATGCCGATGACGGCAGACATAGGCGATTCCTCCATCGTGTCAGGGTCATGATCGGCGCTGGGCCCGGTCCTGCCTTGTCGATGCGAGTTCACGCCCGCGGGCGGACTCTGGATACCGTTCGGACACACAAGGGCCAGCATGTGGAGGGCGGAGCCGATCTACGATGCAAGCTCGAAGCTTTAGGAGCGAAA
>NZ_NQYT01000101.1:0-1556 GCF_009192935.1 Xanthomonas sp. LMG 12461 | reverse complement strand
GGCGGCGATGCTGCTGGCGGCCAATCCGCTGGGCCGCTTCATCGACGCCAACCCGACGGTGAAGATGCTGGCGCTGGCCTTCATCCTGATGATCGGCGTGGTGCTGATCCTGGACGGCCTGGACGTGCACGTGCCCAAGCCCTACATCTACGCGGCGATGGGCTTCTCGGTGCTGGTGGAATGGCTGAACCTGCTGATGCGCCGCCGCGCCGCCGCGCACCAGGTGCCCGGCGCCGGGAAGTGGTGAGCCGCCACTGAGGTCGGCTGCGTTTTCACCGGCGGCGTGGCAAGCTGCGCGCAGTCATCCGCCGGAGTCCTCGCATGCGCCTGTTGTCCCGCTCCCTGTTTCTGGCCGCGCTGGCGGTGTTGCTGTCCGGCTGCGGCTACAACGCGATCCAGCAGAAGGACCAGGCGGTCAAGGCCGGCTGGTCGGAAGTGCTGAACCAGTACAAGCGCCGCGCCGACCTGGTGCCGAACCTGGTCAACACGGTCAAGGGCTATGCCGACCAGGAGCGGCAGGTGCTCACCGACGTGACCAACGCCCGCGCCCGCGTCGGCCAGGTGCATGTCAATGCCGACGATGCCGCCTCGCTGCAGCAGTTCCAGCAGGCGCAGGGCCAGTTGTCCAGCGCGCTGTCGCGGTTGCTGGTGGTCAGCGAGAACTACCCGAACCTCAAGTCCGACCAGGCCTTCCGCGATCTGCAGGCGCAGCTGGAAGGCACCGAGAACCGCATCACCGTGGCGCGCGGCCGCTACATCCAGGCGGTGCAGGACTACAACACCTACATCCTGTCCTTCCCGCAGGTGCTCACCGCCAAGATGTTCGGCTACAAGGAGAAGCCCAACTTCTCGGTGGAGAACGAAGCGCAGATTTCCGAGGCGCCGGCGGTGAACTTCGGTGGCCAGCCCGCGTCCGCTCCACAGCAGCCGCAACAGCCGGCGCCGGCGCACTAAGCGCCGCCGTGGGCCGGCGTGACCATGCGTTCCGCACCCGTGGTGACTGAGCGCGCTGCCGCATCGGCGGCGTCGCGTGGCGCCGCTCGCCGCCGGCTCGCCGGCGTCTGGCTGGTGCTGCTGCTGGCGTTGCTGCCCTGGCTGGCCTGGGCGCAGGCCGAGGCGCCGATCCCGCCGCTGGATGCGCCGGTGGTCGACACCACCGGCACGCTGACGCCGAACCAGCGTCTGGAGCTGGACCGGCAGGCGGTGCAGTTGCAGCAGCGCAAGGGCAGCCAACTGCAGGTGCTGGTGGTGCCCAGCACTGCGCCCGAGAGCATCGAGCAATACACCCAGCGCGTGTTCGACCAGTGGAAGCTCGGCCGCAAGGGCGTGGACGACGGCGTCCTGCTGGTGGTGGCCAAGGACGACCGGCGCGTGCGCATCCAGCCCGGCTATGGCCTGGAAGGCGCGATTCCCGACGCCACCGCCAACCGCATCATCCAGGAGTACCTGGTGCCGCGCTTCCGCGCCGGCAACGCTTCGCCGTCGATCAGCTTGACCAGCATCGCGGTCGCTTCGGAAATCCCGCCGCTGTAGTCGCCGGCGCGGAAGCGCGGCAC
>NZ_NQYT01000100.1:0-1162 GCF_009192935.1 Xanthomonas sp. LMG 12461 | reverse complement strand
AGGAGTCAACTGTCATGCACCTGCGATGACAGGAGGAGCGTACGGGGCCTGATCGCGCGCGATGGCATTGAGCCAGCGCAGGAACTTGTGCATGCAGGCGACGATGGCGACCTTGGCCGGCTTGCCCGCTGCGCGCAGACGTGCGTAGGTGTTGGCCAAGGGGGATTTGGCGCGGATGCTGGCCCAGGTGGCCATGTACAGCACGCGCCGCACGTCGGCACGTCCGCCTTTGATGCGGCGCTGGCCTTTCCAGCAACCGCTGTCGTGATTGAACGGGGCCAGCCCGACCAGGGCAGCGAGCTTGCGTGGCGGCAGCGTGCCCAGCTCTGGCAGCCGCGCGGCCAGAACCGCGCGCAGGATCGTCCCGAGCCCAGGCACCTTGGGTAGGCTCGAGCAGGTCTTGCCCTGCTGCTCGATCTCCTGCGTCAACGTCTGGATCTGCTGGTTCAGCAGGGCGATCACCTCTCGGCAGCGGTGTTGCGCCTTGGCGCTGGTAATGTGTTCCAAGCGCCGCCGATGGGCATCGCGCTGGCCCACCAGGGTGGCACGCAGGTCCAGCAGTTCGCGAAGAGACTGCTGGTGCCCGGGCACCACGGGCGTGGGGGTGGTCGGGATGTGCTGGGCGGCGATGGCCAGCAGGCGCGCGTCCAGGGCATCGGTCTTGGCATGCAGGCCCAAGGCCTGGGCGAGCTTGCGCGGACGATCGGCGGCCATCCGCACTGCCGGCAGGTCCGCCTCTCGGAGCACCTGCAGCACGGCATGTTCGTAGCCGCCACTGGCTTCCAGCACGATCCGCTCGCAGTCCATCCCAGCCAGACGTTGGGCCAGCGCACGCTGCCCCTGTGGCGTATTGGGCTGGGTCCAGGCCTGCTCGTCCGGCAGGACATGAATGACCAGCTCGGCCTTGGATACATCGATCCCGACATGGCGCCGCATAGACGTTCTCCGCAGTAGACTCATGGACGAGAGCGCTCCTGCCGATGCCCATGCTTGTGGAGTTCGAGCTCGTCACTCGGGCAACTGTTCGGGCTTGTCAGGCAGGAGAACCGGAGTGCGGCGGCGCTGACTCCTACTCGTGCTTGCTAGCACTGCGGCTAAACGGCCTGCCGCACTCCGCTCTCACCTACAACTATAGACCCTTATTTCACACAAGCGTCTTCAG
>NZ_NQYT01000010.1:0-39898 GCF_009192935.1 Xanthomonas sp. LMG 12461 | reverse complement strand
CCGGTCCTGCCTTGTCGATGCGAGTTCACGCCCGCGGGCGGACTCTGGATACCGTTCGGACACACAAGGGCCAGCATGTGGAGGGCGGAGCCGATCTACGATGCAAGCTCGAAGCTTTAGGAGCGACTGGACCTCCCGCACCTCCTCCGATGATCAGTCGGAAGACATGACGCCTGTTTAGGGGCGACATGTCCAGATACAAGGTGCCCATCGGGCCGAGGAAACGGGTGGTCATCCCCGCGGCGTGGCTGCACATCCGCGGACGTTGCAGCATGGGCCGGAGCTCGTCCCGCCGCAGCCGAAGCGCGATCAGTCCTCGTAGCTCAGCACCATGCCGGGACGCAGCACGCTGCGCGCGGACAGGCCGTTCTTCATCAGCAGCGCCTGCACGGTGATGCCGTAGCGCTTGGCGATGTTCCAGGCGGTGTCGCCGTCGCGCACGGTGTGCGTGTGGCGGGAGCGTGCGCCGGCGCGCTTGGCACGGTTTGGCGCGGGAGCGTCGTCGGCGCTGGCCACGGTGGCGACGACCGGGGTGTCGTCCTGCGCCGGCGGCGCGGTGTCCTGGGCCAGCACGGGGCCGCCCAGACTGCGCGGCGCCAGCACCGGCAGCGCGCGCTTGGTGCTGCGGCCGTTGCCCAGGGCCGGGTTCAGCCGGGCGAGCTGATTGCCCTGCAGCGCCTGGCGCCGCGCCCATTCGTCCAGTGCCATGCCGGCGGGCAGGGTCTGCGCCTGCAGGATCGGCACGTCGCGGTCCAGCGAGGCCATCCATTCGTCGCGGGTCTGCGCCTGTTCCAGCACGCAGGCCAGCGCGTGCAGTTTCTCGACGTAGGCGTAGGTGACCGAGGACAGCCCAGGCAGCTTGTCCGGCTGCGCGTTCTGCGCGTTCATGCCGGCGCGGCGCATCGACTGCAGCACGCGGTATTCGCCGGCGTTGTAGGCCATGATCGCCAGGCGCCAGTCGCCGCCGAACATGCCGTGCAGGGTCTTCAGGTAGCGCACTGCGGCGCGGGTGGAGTCCACCGCGGACAGACGGCCGTCGTAACCATTCTCCAGCGGGACATCGTGGTTGCGCGCGGTACCGGGGATGAACTGCCACAGGCCGGCGGGGCCGCTGCTGTTGCGCGCGGCCGGGCGGTAGCCGCTCTCCACGAACGGGATCAGCGCGAACTCGGTCGGCAGGTTGGCAGCACGCAGTTCGTCGACCACGTAGCCGAACAGCGGCAGCACGTCCTCGTCCTCGTCGGCCAGCCGCGACGGCGCGCGCGAGAACTGCTGCTGCCAGCGCGCATCGGTGGCGCCGGCGTCGCAGCGCGCATCGGCCAGGCCGTCGCGGAAGCGGGCGAGGATGTCGTGCCCGTTACGGGTGGTCGGCGGCGGCAGTGCCGCCGCGTCCGTCGGCAGGCCGTTCAGGCCCGCCACGGTCTGCTCGAGTGCCGCCGCAAGCGGGGTCGCGGCCGCCGCGGGGGGCGCCGCCGACGCTATCGCCAGCGTCAGCGCCGCCGTCAACGCCAGCGCCCTCATGCGCGGAAATCGTCTTTCCAGCGCCTCAATTCGGCGAAGACTTCCACTTCGTCGGACACCCCCCGGCCGAGCCGGGCGCCGATCGCCTGCTGGATCGCCGCCGAAGCGGTGCGCAGGAACGGATTGGTCGCCAGTTCGCTGGCGAGAGTGACGGGAACGGTGGGGCGGGCAGCGTGACGCATGGCCTGGGCTTCCTGATGGCGCTGCCGCAGGGCAGCGTTGGTGGGATCGACCGTGACGGCGAATGCCGCATTGGCCAAGGTGTATTCGTGTCCGCAGCAGACCAGCGTCTGCCCCGGGAGGGCGGACAGGCGCTGCAGCGAACCCAACATCTGGGAGGGCGTACCTTCGAACATGCGTCCACAGCCCAGGCTGAACAGCGTATCGCCGCTGAACAGATGGCCCTCGCCGGCGTAGGCCAGGTGCGAGCGTGTATGGCCGGGGACGGCCAGGGTATCGAACTGCCAGTCCAGCACCTTCACGACGTCGCCCTCTCCGACCCGCTCGCACGAAAATCCGGCAATGCGGGGGTCGTCCGGCGCGTACACCGGCAGATCCGGCCAGCGTTCGCGCAAGGCGGCGACGCCGCCGATATGGTCGTCGTGGTGATGGGTGAGCAGGATGGCGGCGGGTTGCAGCCCTTGGGCCGCGGCCTCCAGCACCGGCTCGGCCTGGCCTGGATCGACCAGCAACGCACGCCCGTCGTCCGTGGCGATCGCCCAGATGTAGTTATCCTGGAATGCGGGCAGGGCGATCAGTCGCATAGAATTGGCACCATGCCTGCCGTGTCGCTCCCTCGTCAAGCCAACGTCTCATCCTGGTTTGATACTGCCGGGGCGCAGGCGTTGCTGCAGGCCGAGCAGCCGCTGATCCTCGACGCCTTGCTCAAGCGCCCCGCGCAGCCCTGGCTGTGGCTGGCCCCGGTGCCGCTACCACCCCTCGCGCGCGAGCTGCCGGGGCGGGGCGTGCGCCTGCACCGCAGCGCCTGCGGCTACGCCGGCGACCTGGTGTGCACGCTGCCACTGCCGCTGCCGTCGGAAAGCGTCAACGCCATCGTCCTGCAGCACGTGCTCGCCGCCGACGCGGCGGCGCTGCTGGAGGAATGCGAGCGCATCCTGATGCCGGGCGGGCGGCTGTGGCTGTTCGCGCTCAATGCGGTGAGCCCGTACCGGCTGCGCTGGCGCCGCCAGGGCCTGGTGGCGCGTCCGCCAGGTAGCTGGCGCGGCCTGCTCGAACAGGTCGGCCTGCCGTGCGTGGAGCAACTGCGCTATCTCGGGCCGGTGTGGCCGACCCGCGGCGGGGTCGGCCCGGCCACCTCCACCGCGCCGCTGCGCGCGGTCTGCCTGCTGCAGGCAGAAAAACGCACCGTCGCCGGCATCGGCCCCATTCCGCTGCGCGCGCCGGTCCGCTGGCGCGGCTCGGTCGCTTCCATCTGAACACGGAGTTTCATGAAGACTGTCGACATCCATACCGATGGCGCCTGCCTCGGCAATCCCGGCCCCGGCGGCTGGGCCGCGCTGCTGCGCTACAAGGGACTGGAGCGCGAGGTGGCCGGCGCCGAGGCGCACACCACCAACAACCGCATGGAGCTGATGGCCGCGATCATGGCCCTGGAGACGCTCAACGAGCCGTGCCAGATCGTGTTGCACACCGACTCGCAGTACGTGCGCCAGGGCATCACCGAATGGATGCCGGGCTGGGTGCGCCGGCAGTGGAAGACCGCCGGCGGCGATCCGGTCAAGAACCGCGATCTGTGGGAGCGGCTGCATGCGGCCGCGCAGCGGCATACGATCGACTGGCGCTGGGTCAAGGGCCACAACGGCGATCCGGACAACGAGCGGGTCGACCAGCTGGCGCGCAACCAGGCCCTGCACGTGCGTGCCGGCGGCGCCGCGGTCGCGACCTGATCTTGTCTTCCTTTTCCGCTGCGAGTCCCATGCGTCAGATCATCCTCGATACCGAAACCACCGGCCTGGAATGGAAGAAGGGCAACCGTGTCGTCGAAATCGGCGCGGTGGAACTGCTCGAACGCCGCCCCAGCGGGCGCAACTTCCATCGCTACCTGCGCCCGGACTGCGATTTCGAACCCGGCGCGCAGGAAGTCACCGGCCTGACCCTGGATTTCCTTGCCGACAAGCCGGAATTCCACGAGGTGGTCGACGAATTCCTGGAGTTCATCGACGGCGCCGAGCTGATCATCCACAACGCCTCGTTCGACCTGGGCTTTCTGGACTACGAACTGTCGCGGCTGGGCGAGTCCTACGGCCGCATCCTCGATCGCGCCACGGTGATCGACACCCTGCTGCTGGCGCGCGAGCGCTTCCCCGGCCAGCGCAATTCGCTGGACGCGCTGTGCAAGCGGTTGGGCGTGGACAACTCGCACCGGCAACTGCACGGCGCGCTGCTCGATGCGCAAATCCTCAGCGATGTGTACATCGCGCTGACCTCCGGCCAGGAGGAAATCGGCTTCGCCCTGGCCGAGGACGGCGCCGCGCATGCGGCGGCGCAGGGTCCGGCATTCGACATGACCATGCTGCTGCCGCGGCCGCGGGTGTTGCCGACGGCCTCGGAACTGGAAGCGCACCAGGCGCGGCTGGAGAAGCTGCGCAAGAAGGCCGGCCGCGCGCTGTGGGACGACGCCGAACCGGTCGTGGCGGACGCGGTGGCCGGCTGAAGGGCGCTCGAATGACGATGGGACGTCTGTTGTAGAGCGGCGTCAGCCGCGACGGCGCGTTCCCGGTAAAGCCCCGTCGCGGCTGCAACTGCTCCTGCAGGGCAGCCTGGCCGGCTTGAGCGTTGAGAATGCAGTATCCAGCGGTGCCGTGACGTGGTTTGCGCGGACGGAGCGGCGGCCGCGCCGCACCGAATTCAGTGACAGCGCACCAGTATCGCGGTGATGTTGTCCGAGCCGCCTTCGTCGAGCGCGGCGGCGACCAGCATGTCCACGCATTCCTGCGCGCTGCAGTCGTCGTGGCCCAGCGCGTTGGCCAGGCCGACATCGTCCACTTCCTCGGTGAGCCCGTCGCTGCACAGCAGCAGGCGCATGCCCGGGCGCAGTTCGCCGGTCATCGTGGCCACGTTGAGGTGCTGCGGATCGGTGACGCCCAGCGCCTGGGTGACCACGTTGCGGTGCGGATGGGCACGGGCCTGCTCGGCGGTGAGCGCGCCCTGCGCGATCAGTTCCTGCACGTAGCTGTGGTCCTGGCTGAGTTGGGCCAGCTTGCCGTCGCGCCACAGGTAGGCGCGGCTGTCGCCGACCCAGGCCACCTCGAAGCGGTTGCCCTGCACCCGCGCGGCCACCACCGTGGTGCCCATCGGCAGGGTGTCGTTGCGGCGCTGCGAGGCGCGGATGATCTCCTCGTCGGCGATGCGGATGGCCTGCGCCAGGGCGGTGCCGCCGCGCACTTCGCGCACGATGGCCTCGCGCGCCAGCGCGCTGGCGACCTCGCCGCAGGCGTGGCCGCCCATGCCGTCGGCCACCAGCCACAACCCCAGTTCGTGGTCGCCGTAGTAGGTGTCCTCGTTGAGGTCGCGGCGCAGGCCGACGTGGGTGAGGTGTCCGAATTCGATCATTGCGCGCCTGCGGCCGGCCGGTGTTTTCTGGGGTCGACGGGCATCATCGCGGTCGCGCGCGGATCAGGCAATCGCCGCGCGCGGCACGCAGCAGGCGGGGTTCATCGCCCCGCGGCGCCGGGGCGCTTGCGGGGGCTCGGCGCCTGGCCGCTTGTCCGCGCGCGGCGGGGACCGTATGATGCACGCCCCCGGTCCGCCGGGGACCACCCGGGAAGGTGGCAGAGTGGTTGAATGTACCTGACTCGAAATCAGGCAGGCGTTTATAGCGCCTCGGGGGTTCGAATCCCCCCCTTCCCGCCAGTTTCATCGCGCGCGCATCCTCCAGCGGTCGCAGAGTGTGATCGGTGCAGGAGTGGGGGGTGAGAAGCCCCGCGGGTTCGACCCATCGGCGACAGCCGATGCGCACGGCGCAGCCGCCCGCAGGGCGAGGTGCAGCATGCACCGAGTGCATCCCCCCTTCCTGCCAGTTTCGCATCAGGCCCCGTCAGGGGCCTTTTGTTTTTGGGCGATCGCGACGCGTGCCGACGCCGCTTTAAGACGCGGCCGTTACACTCTCTTTTCTCCTGTTTTTGGTGTCTGCCATGTCCGAAATCCTGGTGCCCGTGTCCTTCGGCGAATTGCTCGACAAGATCGCCATCCTGCAGATCAAGTCCGAGCGCATCGAAGATCCGGGCAAGCTGGCCAATGTGCGTGCCGAACTGTCGGCGCTGGAAAAGACCTGGATGGCGCATCCGGCGGCCGGCGGCGACGTGGCGCGCCTGCGCGCGGAACTGAAGGCGGTCAACGAGCGCCTGTGGGTGATCGAGGACGAGATCCGGATCAAGGAGAAGGCGCAGGCCTTCGACGAGGAGTTCATCAAGCTGGCGCGCAGCGTGTACTACGAAAACGACGAACGCGCGCGGCTCAAGAAGGAAATCAACCTGGCCCTGGGCTCCAGCTACGTGGAAGAGAAGTCCTACCAGGACTACCGCAACGCCTCGGCGTGAGGGCAGAGTTCCGGGAGGCGTTGCCGCCTCCCGGAACGCGCCGCACCTCAGTTGCGTGCGACCACCAGGCCGGTCAGGCGCCGCACCAGCGGCAGCACCAGCAGCAGGGTGGGGAAGGCCACCAGCCAGGACAGCGCCCAGGCGCCGAGCCAGAGCGTGCCGACGCCGGGCGCCAGCCCGACGCTGCGCAGGGTGCTGATCATCGAGACGATGCAGGTCATCAGCACCGACAGCAGCAGCGGGGTGACCCAGGCGGCATGGCGCGGGGACAGCTTGCGGGAAAACAGCGGGGAACGTGACATTGCGGACTCTCCGTAAGCCGGTCGATCGAAGGCGCCACCCGCCAACGGCCTGCCAGGCCTGGGCGGGAAACAGCCCCGGACGGATCCGGCGCAGTTGGCGCGTTGATTGACGTAAACGCTTACGGCGGCTCCTGCGGGCCGGGTCGGCGGCAGGACGCGCGGCGATGGTAGAGCGGCGCCGCGGGCGCCGCAACCGGGCTCAGTGGCCGTGGTCGGCGCGATAGCGCTCGAATGCGGCGATCGCATCGTCCACCGCGATGAGCTCCATCACCCCGTCGAATTCGATCTTGCTGCCCCACTTCAACTCCGCGGCCGGCTTGCCCAGGTACTTGCGCGCGGCGGCGTCGTACTTGTCCACGCAGTAGCGGATGTCCGAATACGGGCCGCTGCGGCGCGGGTTGCTGGCCGCGTGCAGGCCCAGCACCTTGGTGCCCATCGCGTTGGCGATGTGCATGGGGCCGGAGTCGGGTGTCATCACCAATGCGGCGCGCTGCAGCAGCGCCGGCAGTTGCTTGAGCGTGTCGCGGCCGACCAGGTCGAGCACCGGCGTGCGCGCCGCCGCGACGATGGCGTCGGCGGTGCTGCGCTCCAGGTCGCTGCGGCCGCCGCACAGCACCACCCGCCAGCCTTGCGCGGCGGCATGGTCGGCCACCGCGGCGTAGCGCTCGGCATACCAGTTGCGACGCTGATGGCTGGAGCAGGGCGAGATCAGCAGCGCCGGACGGCCGTCCTCGGGCCATTGCGCACGCGCCCAGGCGTGGGCGTCCTCGGGCACTGGCAGGTCCCAGCGCACCTCGGTCTGGCGCAGCCCCAGCGGCTCGCAGAAGCTGCCGATCGCCTCCAACACGTGGATGCCGGGGCGGTCGGGGATGCGTTCGTTGACGAACAGGCCGTGCAGGTCCTTGGAGCGGCTGGGGTCGTAGCCGATGCGGCGGCGCGCCGGCACGAACGCCGACAGCACGTTGGCGCGCAGCGCTACCTGCATCTGCAGCAGCGCGTCGAAGCCTTGCGCCGGCAGGGCGCGGCGCAAGGCGCGCATGCCGGCCAGGCCGCTGCGCTTGTCGTACGGGTGGAACACCACGCCCGGCAGGCCGTCGAGCAGCTTGTGCCCGGCCTTGTCGATGATCCAGTGCAACGCCGGCGCCTGCGGCCAGGCGCGCTGCAGGGTCCGCACCAGCGGTACCACGTGGGTCACGTCCCCCAGCGCCGACAGGCGCAACAGGCACAACGAAGGGAGCGTTGCCGGCATGGTGTTGTTAGACTCGCTGGATGGTTGCATTCGACGCCACCGAAGCGCTGACGCCGTACCGCGAGGGCCGCGGCTACGGGGCCATTCTGTTCGACCGCGAACGGCTGCGGCAAGCCGAACCGGCGCTGTTTTCCGCCGCCGCCTGGGGCGAACGCGCGCGCCCGGTGGATGCCGGCGGCCGCGGCGGCGCCTGGTTCGTCGATGCCCCGTTCGGCAGTTGCGTGCTGCGCCAGTACCGCCGCGGTGGGCTGGTCGCCAAGCTGGTCCGCGACCGCTACCTGTGGACCGGTGCCGACCGCACCCGCAGCTTCGCCGAGTTCCGGCTGATGCGTGCGCTGATCGCGCGCAAGCTGCCGGTACCGCGGCCATTGGCGGCCTGTTATCTGCGCCAGGGGCTGCGCTACCGCGCGGCGATCCTGATGGAGCGGCTGGAGGGCGTGCGCTCGCTGGCCGAGCGCGCACATCTGGCCGGCCGCGGCGCGCCGTGGGAGGAGGCGGGTCGGCTGATCGCGCGCTTCCATCGCGCCGGCCTCGACCACGCCGACCTCAATGCGCAGAACATCCTGTTCGACGGCAACGGCCGCGGCTGGCTGATCGACTTCGACCGCGGCGTGCTGCGCATTCCCGCCACCCGTTGGCGCGAGCGCAACCTCAAGCGGCTGCGTCGTTCGCTGCTGAAACTGCGCGGCGAGCGCAGCGTCGATGCGGTGGAGAAGGACTACGCGCGCCTGCGCCGCGCCTACGACCTGGCCTGGGAGCGCGGCTGCTGATGACGGACTGGGCGCTGCGTTTCCAGGGCGTGGGCAATGCCTCGGCGGTGTCGCTGGGCTCGCCGATGGCCACCATCGAGCGCGATGGCCGGCCATGGCTGACCATCGACTGCGGCGGCGAGGGGCTGACCGCCTACCAGGCGCACTACGGCGCGATGCCGCAGGCGCTGTTCGTCACCCATGTGCATCTGGACCACGTCGCCGGCTTCGAGCGGCTGTTCGTGGACAGCTATTTTTCCGCGCGTCGCGGCAAGGTGCGCCTGTACGTGCCGGCGACGGTGGTGCCGCTGCTGCACCGCCGCGTGGCCGACTATCCGAACGTGCTGGCCGAAGGCGGCGCCAACTTCTGGGATGCGTTCCAGCTGATCGCGGTGGGCGATGCGTTCTGGCACGAGGGCGTGCGCCTGGAGGTGTTCCCGGTGCGCCATCACTGGCCGGAGACCGCCTATGGCTTGCGCCTGCAGGGCGCGCTGGTGTGGAGCGGGGATACCCGGCCGATCCCGGAAATGCTGAACCGGTATGCCGACGACGGCGAACTGGTCGCCCACGACTGCGGTCTTCACGGCAACCCGTCGCATACTGGCGTGGACGACCTGGAGCGGGAATACCCCGCCGAGCTGCTGCAACGGACCATGCTCTACCACTACGCCAGCGCCGAGGATGCCGAGGCCCTGCGCGCCCGCGGCCACCGCGTGGCGCGCCCGGGCGAATGCGTGGCGCTGGCCGCGCCGCGCGCGCCGCAGGTGCCGGCAGGATGAACGCGCTGCCGCGCCCGCCGCTCGCGTCGGCGACGCCGGCGGACCGGCGCGGGCGGCCGTTGCGCGACCTGCGCCTGTCGGTGATCGAGGCCTGCAACTTCCGCTGCGGCTACTGCATGCCGGCCGACAAGGTGCCGGACGACTATGGCTTCGACGCCGCATCGCGGCTGTCGTTCGCGCAACTGGAGACGGTGGCCCGCGCCTTCGTCCGCAACGGCGTCAACAAGCTGCGCCTGACCGGCGGCGAACCGCTGCTGCGCCGCGATCTGCCCGAGTTGGTGCGGCGGCTGGCGCGCATCCCCGGCGTGGACGATCTGGCCATGACCACCAATGGCGCGCTGCTGGCGCGGCATGCGCAGGCCTTGCGCGAGGCCGGCCTGCGCCGTGTCACGGTCAGCCTGGATGCGATCGAGCCGGCGGTGTTCCGGAAGCTGTCCGGTGACCGTGGCGAGATCGCGCAGGTGCTGGAGGGCATCGACGCGGCGGTCGCGGCCGGGCTGGGGCCGGTCAAGCTCAATTGCGTGGTCCAGCGCGGCATCAACGACGACCAGGTGCTGCCATTGCTGGCGCATTTCCGCGGCAGCGGCCACGTGCTGCGCTTCATCGAATATATGGACGTCGGTACCTGCAACGCCTGGCGCCGCGAGCGGGTGGTGCCGGCTGCCGAACTGCGCGACCGCATCGCCGCGCGCTGGCCGGTGCAGGCGCTGGCGCCGCACTACCCGGGCGAGGTCGCCGCGCGCTATGCGTTCGCCGATGGCGGCGGCGAGATTGGCTTCGTGACCTCGGTCAGTGCGCCGTTCTGCGGCGATTGCCACCGCGCCCGGGTCTCGGCCGACGGCCATCTCTACACCTGTCTGTTCGCGGGCGAGGGCACCGATTTGCGGCCGGCGCTGGCGGGGGGCGAGGAGGCGCTAGCCGAACGCGTGCGTGCGCTGTGGGAACGCCGCGACGATCGCTACAGCGAACTGCGCGGCGCGGCGACCGCCACGCGCGGCAAGCACGTCGAAATGTTCCTGATCGGCGGTTGAGCCATGGACGCCGCCGTGCAACGTGCGCTGGTCGCGCTGGAACTGGAATTGCTGGAACCGGCGGTGCGTGCCTCGGCGGCGCGCGTGGCCGAACTGCTCGACGACGCCTTCGTCGAGTTCGGTGCCTCCGGCCGCTGCTTCGACAAGCCGGCGGTGCTCCAGGCGTTACCGGCGGAGTCGGGCGCATTTCGCTACTGTGCATTCGACATCGATGTGCAGCTGCTGGAACCGGAGTTGGCGCACCTGCGTTATCGCAGCGAGCGCAGCGGCGGTGGCGAGCCGCCGCGACAGGCGCTGCGCAGTTCGCTTTGGCGGTATCGCGACGGCCAATGGCGCATGCTGTTCCACCAAGGCACGCCGATCCCCGGCGGCGCTTGAAGATCGCGCCGTGGGAGCGGCAGCGCAATCCATGACCAAGAAGACCTCCGCCACGTCCGCGCGCGCCGCCGCGCCGGCGCTGACCCATCTGGACCCGCAGGGATTGCCGACCATGGTCGACGTCTCCGCCAAGGCCGCCACCGCGCGTGTGGCGGTGGCCGAGGCGCAGGTGCGCTTCCCCGCCCGCGTGGCCGCGCAGTTGCGCGCCGACGCGTTGCGCAGCGCCAAGGGCGGCATCGTCGACACCGCGGTGATCGCCGGCACGATGGCGGTCAAGCGCACCCACGAACTGATTCCGTTCTGCCATCCGTTGCCGATCGACGGCTGCCGCTTCGCCATCGACTGGCGCTCGCCGCAGGTGCTGGGCATCGAATGCACGGTGCGCATCGTGCACCGCACCGGCGTGGAGATGGAGGCGCTGACCGGCGCCAGCGTCGCCGCGCTGACCGTCTACGACATGTGCAAGGCGCTGACCCACGCGATGACCATCGGCCCGGTGCGGCTGGTCGGCAAGCGTGGCGGCAAGCGCGACGTCGGGAGCGTGGCATGAGCGTCCAGGTGAGCGTGCTGTACTTCGCCAGCCTGCGCGAGGCCGCGGGCCTGGAACGCGAACAGGTGCGCACCGATGCGCCGAACCTGCGCGCGCTGTATGCCGAACTCGACGCGCGCCATGGCCTGCGCTGGCCGCTGGATCGCTTGCGGGTGGCGGTGGACAGCGCCTTCGTCGGCTGGGACGAGGCGGTGCGCGACGGCAGCGAGGTGGTGTTCATCCCGCCGGTCTCGGGAGGCTGAGCCATGTCCGCCGAACCGTGTTTCCGGCTGGCCGACCGACCGCTCGACATCGCCACGCTGCGCGCCCCGCTGGCGCACGCCCAGGCAGGCGCCTATGCCAGCTTCGAAGGCTGGGTGCGCGACCACAACGACGGCCGCGCGGTCGACGGCCTGCACTACGAGGCCTACGCCGCACTGGCCGAGGCCGAAGGCCAACGCATCGTCGACGAGGCCCTGGCCCGCTTCGCCATCCTCGACCTGCGCTGCGTGCACCGCGTCGGCGAACTGGCGATCGGCGACCTGGCGGTGTGGGTCGGTGTGGTCGCCGCGCACCGAGGCGCCGCCTTCGACGCCTGCCGCTACGTCATCGACGAGGTCAAGGCGCGCGTACCGATCTGGAAGCGCGAACGTTATCGCGACGGCGATGCGGGCTGGCTGCATCCGGAGGCGCAGGCGTCGCAACCCGAGTAGCGGCGCACACGGCCAGGCGTCGATCGTGTCTTCGTAGAGGAGGGTGGTAACCCCGCCGGCTGACCGCGCCAGGCATAGCCTGCCGCCGCGAGGATCTCTGTGCCGTCGCCACGGCCGGAACGAATGACAGGCCGCGATGGCTGTTGCTTTCTGCGGGCGCAACCGCTGCCCGCGATCTAGGTTGATCGTTCGTCGTCGTAGGAGGGTGGTAACCCCGCCGGCTGACCTCGGCGCCCGCGTCGATCGATACGCGCCGAAGTGGTGCCGCCGTTGTAGAGATGCGTGCGCCGTCGCCACGGCCGGTGCCAACGACTAGCCAGGGACCCGACGCGGGCGGAAGGCGTGGCGTACCGCGAGGATGCTCATGCCTGGCAGGGCGCATCGCGCAGGCAATGTGTGTCCATGCGGCAGGCAGCGTTGCAGGAGGAGGGTGGTAGCCCCGCCGGCTGACCTCGGCGCCCGCGTCGATCGATACCGTTGCTGCCTTCCGGCCCTGGCGGGGTTTTCGACCTAGCGTCGCGAGGGGCCGACGGGGCCACCATAGAGACGAAACCGCGCCAGTGGCGCGGTTCTTCCTCTTTCGGATACCGCCACCGGGGTGGGGCATTCTGCGAGAGGAAACGCATTCGAATCTGGCGGAGAGAGGGGGATTCGAACCCCCGAAGCGCGGTTTAGACGCTTACACACTTTCCAGGCGTGCTCCTTCAACCACTCGGACACCTCTCCGGGTCTTGCGCGGGCCATGCGGTCCGGGCAAGGGCGGGAATTCTAGCCGTCATGGCCGCCGTTCACAAGGCGAATCGCGGCTGCCGCGCTGACCGGCGTCACCTTTGCCCTGTTCATCGTCGCAGGCAGCCCTGCGCCAAAGGTCGGCGCGCGCGTGATGGCGGCTGACCGGGCGACTGAACGATCGCGGTGGCCCGGCGTGGCACAATGGTGGTTCAGATGAAGACGGTCGCCTGATGTCCTATCTCGTTCTCGCCCGCAAGTGGCGCCCCAAGCGTTTCGCCGAGCTGGTGGGGCAGGAGCATGTGGTCCGCGCGCTCACCAACGCGCTGGACAGCGGCCGGGTGCACCACGCCTTTCTGTTCACCGGTACCCGCGGCGTCGGCAAGACCACCATCGCGCGCATCTTCGCCAAGTCGCTGAACTGCGAGCAGGGCACCAGCGCCGACCCGTGCGGCCAGTGCGCGGCCTGCCTGGACATCGACGCCGGGCGCTACATCGACCTGCTGGAGATCGACGCCGCGTCCAACACCGGCGTGGACGACGTGCGCGAGGTGATCGAGAACGCGCAGTACATGCCCTCGCGCGGCAAGTTCAAGGTCTACCTGATCGACGAAGTGCACATGCTCTCCAAGGCGGCGTTCAACGCGCTGCTGAAGACCCTGGAAGAGCCGCCGGAGCACGTGAAGTTCCTGCTCGCCACCACCGACCCGCAGAAGCTGCCGGTGACGGTGCTGTCGCGCTGCCTGCAGTTCAACCTCAAGCGTTTGGACGAGGAGCAGATCCAGGGGCAGATGACCAAGATTCTGGCCGCCGAGCAGATCGAGGTGGATGCCTCGGCGATCGTGCAGCTGGCCAAGGCCGCCGACGGCAGCCTGCGCGACGGCCTGTCGCTGCTCGACCAGGCCATCGCCTACGCCGGCGGCGCGCTGCGCGACGACGTGGTGCGGACGATGCTGGGCACGGTCGATCGCACCCAGGTCGGGGCGATGCTGGACGCGCTGGCCGATGCCGACGGGCAGCGGCTGCTGCAGGTGGTGGCCGGGCTGGCCGAGTTCTCGCCCGACTGGGGCGGGGTGCTGGAGGCGCTGGCCGAGGCCCTGCACCGCATCCAGGTCCGGCAACTGGTGCCGGGCGCGGCCATGCCCGCGCTGGACGGACTGGACCCCGCGCCGCTGGCCGAGCGCCTGCGGCCGGAGATCGTGCAGCTGTGGTACCAGATGGCGCTGAACGGGCGCCGCGACCTGTACTTGGCGCCGAGCCCGCGCGCCGGCTTCGAGATGGCGCTGCTGCGCATGCTGGCGTTCCGTCCGATGGGCGCCGCGGCGCTGCCGACCGGCACCGCCACCGCTGCGGCAGCGCAAGGACACGGCACTGCGCCGGCCGCCGCGGCCAGTGCGCCTGCCGTGGCGACCGCGGCACCGACCGTGGTGGCCGCCGCTGCCCCGGTGGCGCCTGCCGTTGCCGCGCCGGCGCCGGTTCCCGCTGCGCCCGTGGCGGCTGCGCCCAGTGCGGCGGCGGCCCCGCTGGATCCGCCCTGGGATCCGCCGGCACCGCCGGCGGCACGCCCAGCGCCGTCCGCGCCCGTCGCGACGCCGGCGCCAGCGGTCGTTCCGGCCGCGGCCACGGCTGCGGCCGCCGAGCCGGAAATGGCGATGGTGCCGCCGCTGGCGCCGCCGCCGCGCACCCACGCCGCCGTGTCCGATACGCCGCGCGCGCTGCACAGCGCCGAGGACTGGCTGGAACTGGTCGCCGATTGCGGCCTGAGCGGCCCCTCGCGGCAGCTCGCCGCCAACGCCGCCTTCGTCAGCCATGCCGAGGGCGTGCTGCGGCTGTCGCTGTCGCCGGGCTTCGAATACCTGCAGTCGGAGCGCTCGCTGGGCGAACTGGCTGCGGCGCTGGCCGATGCGCTGGGCCAGCGGCCGAAGATCGTCATCGAAAGCGGCATCGCGGTCGATGCCGAAACCCTGCATGAGCGCTCGCACCGGCAACGCGGCGAGCGCCAGAACGCGGCCGAGACCGCGTTCATGAACGACCCGGCGGTGCAGGCGCTGATCCAGCAGCAAGGCGCGCGGGTCGTCCCCGATTCCATCCGTCCCTACGATGAGTGAACCACGATGCGCGGCAATATCGCCCAACTGATGCAACAGGCGCAGAAGATGCAGGAAAACCTGCAGCGCGCCCAGGAAGAACTGGCCAAGCTGGAAGTCACCGGCAGCGCCGGCGGCGGCATGGTCAACGTGACCCTGACCGGCGCCAAGGAGTGCCGCAAGGTGCGGATCGATCCGAGCATCCTGGCCGACCAGGAAATGGCCGAGGATCTGATCGCGGCTGCGTTCAACGATGCGTCCAACAAGATCGATGCCGAATCCAAGGCGCGCATGGGCGCGGCCACCGCCGGCATGCCGATCCCGCCGGGCATGAAGCTGCCGTTCTGAGTTGCCGGGATTGGGGATTCGGGATTGGGGATTCGCGGTTTTTCACGAGTGCGCTGCCCTTCCTGCTTCGGTGAATTCCTCTGGCAGGAGCGGCTTCAGCCGCGACCGGTCAGGTCAAGCCGTCGCGGCTGAAGCCGCTCCTACGAAAACATCGCGTGACAGCGATGTTTCTTTTGCGAATCCCCAATCCCTACTCCCGAATCCCCAACCACAATGAGCTCGCCGCTGCTCGAACAACTGATCGATGCGTTCCGCGTGTTGCCTGGCGTCGGCCAGAAGACTGCGCAGCGCATGGCCTATCACGTGCTCGAGCGCGAGCGCGAGGGTGGGCAGCGTCTGGCCGAGCGGTTGCACGAGGCGATCGAGCGCATCGGTCATTGCGCGCAATGCCGCGATTTCAGCGAGACCGAGGTCTGCGCGATCTGCGCCAGTCCCGCGCGTGACCGCCAGCAGCTGTGCGCGGTGGAGTCGCCGGCCGACCGGCTGGCGATCGAGCACGCCACCGGCTACCGCGGGCTGTACTTCATTCTGCAGGGCCGGCTGTCGCCGCTGGACGGCATCGGCCCGCGCGAGCTGGGCCTGGACCGGCTGGCCGCGCGGTTGGCGCAGGGCGAGGTGGCCGAACTGATCATCGCCACCAACTCCACCGTCGAAGGCGAGGCCACCGCGCATTACCTGGCGCAACTGGCGCGTCAGCATGGCGTGCGGCCGAGCCGGTTGGCGCAGGGCCTGCCGCTCGGCGGCGAGCTGGAGTACGTGGATCGCGGCACGCTGTCGCACGCCTTCGGCAGCCGCAGCGAAGTGCCGCGCACCGGCACCGGCGAATAACCGCCGCACGCGGCTGCGGTACGACGCCGAATTGGGCTATAACGGCGGCCCCTTCTTTCGTTCCGGGCGCGCTCCATGGACACCATCTTCGGCAAGATCATCCGTCGCGAAATTCCGGCCAGCATCGTCTACGAGGACGACGCCGTGCTCGGCTTCAAGGACATCGCGCCGCAGGCGCCGGTGCATGTGCTCTTCATTCCCAAGCAGGTGGAGATTCCGACCCTGGACGACCTGGCGCCGGAGCAGGCGACCCTGGTCGGTCGGCTGGTGCTGGCCGCGGCCAGCTATGCGCGCGAGCAGGGCCTGGCCCAGGACGGCTACCGGGTGGTGATCAACTGCCGCGAGCACGCCGGGCAGACCGTGTTCCATCTGCACCTGCATCTGCTCGCCGGTGCGCCGCTGGGGCGCTTCGGCACGCCCTGAGCAGCGGCTGGCGCGAACGTGCAGGCATAAAAAAACGCCGCTGGATCAGCGGCGTTTTTCGTTGCGGCAGAAACGCAGGGCTTACCACCAGCCCCAGCGCGGACCCCACGGGCCCCACGGGCCGCCCCAGGGGCCGTACGGATAGGCGGGCACCACTTCGACCTGGCGCACCACCGGCCACAGGTACACCACGTCCGCGTCCATCTTCGGCAGGCGGTAGTCGTACTCGCCGATGCGGGTGTTGTCGTAGCCGGATACGTGGCCGATGAAGGTCACCTCGCGGCCGGGCTCGAACACCGCCGGGTCGTAGAAGCCGGCGCGGCAGGCGATGAAACGGCCATCGCTGGCGTCGGCGGCATCGCTGTCCGGACGGCCGCTGGCATTGAGCGGGCGCGACAGCATCTGGAAGCAGGTCTGGCCCTGGCCGGGCGTGGTCTTGATGATCTTGCCGCCCCAACGCACCGGCGCGCCGGCCTGCTGGCCGGCGACCGAGTCGCGCGGGCTGACGGGCGCGAACTGGCCCTGCAGCGGCTTGGGGGCGGTGGCGCAGGCGCCGAGCGCCAACGCAGCGATCACGGGGAACAGCAGGCGAATCTTCATCGGGATGCTCCAGTGGGCGGACGGTGCCTGCGCAGGTCGCGCAACAATGAAGCGCTGTCCGAATCAGCGCCAGCGTAGCGCGCATCGGCGAAACGCCGGCTGAGCGGAATCAGGCTCGCATCGCCGGTTTCCCGCTGTACGCGCGCGGCCCAGGCCAGGGCCGGTTCGTGCGGGTCGCGGCCCAGCCCGCGCCGGGCGTAGCGTCGGCCCAGCGCCCGCCATGCCCGCAGCAGCGGATCGCGTTCGCGCTCGCCGCGGGCCAGCCACCAGGCCATCGCACCCAGCAGCAGCACCGCGAACCCGGCGAACAGGGCCACCAGTTGGCCGGGATCCAACTTCGGTACGCCGAACTGACTGAGCAGGCGTTGCTGGCGGTTGGCGTCGAAGGACAGCACCAGGTCGTTCCAGCCGCGTCGTGCCCAGTCGGCGAGGTCGCGCCAGTGCCAGTCTGCGCCGCCGCCCTGCGCGCCGGCATCGCTGCCCAGGCGGTCCTCCAGGGTGTCGTAGATGCGTTCCGGCGCCACCGCTGCGGTCGGGTCCACCCGCACCCAGCCGCGTTGCGGCAGCCACACCTCGGCCCAGGCGTGCGCGTCCATGCGCCGCACCACCCAGTAGTCGCCGAACGCGTTGCGGGTGCCGCCGGCATAACCGGTGACCACGCGTGCAGGAATGCCGGCGCCGCGCATCAGCACCACGAACGCCGAACTGAAGTGCTGGCAGAACCCGGCCTTCTGCTGGAACAGGAACTCGTCCACGCCGTCGCGGCCGGGCAGCGGCGTCTCCAGGGTGTAGGCGAAGTCGCGGCGGATCCATTGCAGGGCGCGGGCGACGATCGCCGCATCGTCGGCGCCGGCCTGCTGCCGCCACTGCCGGGCCAGCGCCAGGGTGCGCGGGTTGTAGCCGGGCGGCAACGCCAGCGCGCGCTGCCGTTGCGCCGGCGCGAGATCGGCCTCCACCCGTTGCGGCAGCGCCGACCGCAGCCGCCAGCGGGTCAGCGCGCTGAGCGGGCGCTCGGTCTGCAGCACGGCGTCGGCCGTCAGCCGGGTGCCGGCCGGTGCCTGCCGCGGCAGGTCCAGGGCGACCAATTGCCGGCGGTCGGTCGGTTCCACCTCGAGCTGATAGTCCCATCCGCCGGGTGCGAGCTGGATCGGCGGTGCCGGCGCGAAGGCGTTGTCGCGCTGCGCACGCCAGGTGCGGCCGTCGAAATCCCACAGCACCGGGCCGCGCCAGTAGCGCTGCGCCGGCGCCGGCACCGGGCCGAAGAACTGCACACGCAACGCCGGGGTGTCGTCGGCCAACAGGTCCAGCCACTGCCCCGGACTCATCGTGTCCGACAGGCCGGGTCGGCCCAGCGCGCGTTCCGGCACGCCCCACAGCGGCGAGCCCAGGCGCGGGAATAGCCAGAACGCGGCCAGCGCCAGCGGCAGGCCCAGCGCCAGCAGGCGACCGACGCCGCGCAGTTGCCCGCGCAACGGGCGCTGCGTGCTGTGCCCTTCCTGGTCGGCCAGGCGCTGCATGCACAGCAGCGCCGCGATCACCGCGGCCAGCCCCAGCGCCATCGTCACCGGCCCCTGGTCGAGCAGGAAGGCGGCGAACGGCGCGAACAGGGCGAAGCCGAGCAGGCTGCGCGCATCGCGCAGGCTCTTCAGTTCCGAGGGCTTGATCGCCAGCATCGCCGCCAGCAGTGCGCAGCCGGTGTCGCGGCCGAAGCGCAGGCCGACCTGCCAGTACAGCGCCGCGAGCATGACCGCGACCAGGACCAGGCGCAGCAGCGCCGGCAGCGGCCGCCACGCCGAACTGGCGCCGATCAGCAGGGCCGACAGCGCGATCAGCCCGGCCAGGGTGCCGGGCAATTGCAGCAGCAGCGGCAGCAAGGCCAGCAGCGCCGCGCCCAGCGCCCAGGCGCGGCTGGCGGCATGCAGCGTCGGCGAGCGCGGCTCAACCATGCGGCAGCAGCGCCAGCGCGCGCAGGCACAGGTGCCGGTGCTGCGGGCCGCGGCCCGGACCCAGCGCCGGCTGCCCGGGCAGCAGCAAACGGTAGCGACGGCCGTCGCGTTCGGCTTCCTCGACCCAGCGCGCCAGCCGTGCGATGCGGCGTTCGTGCGGCAACGCCGGCAGCGTGCGCCAGTCCAGCACCACGTCCACACCGATCGGGCGCTCGTACTCGCGCACCAGCAGGGTGTCGCGGCGCGCCGAGTGCTTCCAGGCGATTGCCCGCGGCGCGTCGCCGGCGCGGTAGGGACGCAACTGGTGCAGTTCTTCGCCGAGCGCGTGCAGGCGGGTCTGGGTCGGGGTGCCGGCGCCTGCAGGCAGCGGCGGGCCGTCGGCTTCCGGTTGCGGATAGACCAGCAGCGCGCTGTCCGGCCAGAACCAGGCCCAGGCGCGCAGCAGGCCCAGCGGCTGGGTGGTGGAGACCTGGATGCGTTGCAGGTCGAGCCAGCCGCGGCGCTCGGTGGGCACCTCCAGGTCCGCCTCGTTGCGATCGTCGCGGTGCAGGTCCAGGTAGGTGTACGCGGCGCCATGGCGCACACGCAGGCCGCGCCGGCGGCGGCCGTCGGCCGTTGCCAGCGCCAACCGCAGGCGCAGCGGCTGCCCGGCCGCCACCGGCTCGGCCGACAGCGCTTCCAGGCGCAGTCCGGACAACTGCAGGTGGGCGACGATGGCGCTGGCCATCGCCGCGGCACCGAGCAGCATCGCCAGCAGCAGTGCCGGGTTGTTGTTGTAGTTCAGCGCGCCGAGCAGCATCGCCGCCAGCAGCAGTGCCAGGAAGCCGCCGAACGGCGTCGGCAGGATGTAGATGCGGCGCCGGTCCAACTGCACCGGCAGGGCTTCCGGCGCGCGCGGCGCGGCCAACTGCGCCAGTCGCTGCCGCCAGTCGCGCCGCCCGCCCGGCATCGGCGTCAGTCCACCGCGACGCTGTGCAGGATCGCCTTGGCCAGGGCCTGGCCGGAGGCCGATTCCTGTTCGGCCACCAGGCGATGCTCGGCGACGGCCACGAACAGCGCCTGCACGTCCTCGGGCAGCACATGGCCGCGGCCGAGCAGCAGCGCATGCGCCTTGGCCGCGCGCAGCAGGGCGATGCCGGCGCGCGGCGACAGGCCCACGCGCACGCCCGGGTGCTGACGGCTGCGCGCCAGCAGTGCCTGCACATAGGCGACCAGCGCCTCGCTGGCGTGGATCTGCTCCACGCCCTGGCGCAGCGTGGCCATGTCGGCCTCGCCGAGCAGCGGCTGCGCCTGCGCGATCAGGTCGCGGCGGTCGCTGCCGCTGAGCAGCGCGCGTTCGGCCTCGGCGTTGGGATAGCCCAGCGCCAGGCGCAGCAGGAAGCGGTCCAGTTGCGAGTCGGGCAGGGGGAAGGTGCCCGACAGGTCCACCGGGTTCTGCGTGGCGATCACGAAGAACGGCGACGGCAGCGGATGGGTGGTGCCGTCGAGGGTGACCTGCTGTTCGGCCATCGCTTCCAGCAGCGCGCTCTGCGTGCGCGGCGGCGCGCGGTTGATCTCGTCGGCGAGCAGCACGTGGGTGAACACCGGGCCGGGATGGAACTGGAACTGGCGCGACTGCGCGTCGTACACCGACACGCCGAGCACATCGGCCGGCAACAGATCGGAGGTGAACTGCACGCGCTGGAAGCCCAGCCCCAGGCTCGCCGCCAGCGCATGCGCCAGCGTGGTCTTGCCCAGGCCGGGCAGGTCCTCGATCAACAGATGTCCGCCGGACAGCAGGGCGACAAACGCCATGCGCACCTGTTGCGGCTTGCCCAGGACCAGCGCGTTGACCTGCTGCTGGGCGCGCGTGAGCGCCTCGCGCAACGTATCGGTTAGCATTTCCGGCAAGCGGAGCGGAGTAGGCATCGCAGTCTCGCAACGGTTTCAGGGAGTGTACGGGCAATGCAAGGGGAACAACGTGCACGCAGCGTCTTCATCGTGCTGTGGACGCTCGTCACTGCCGCCAAACTGCTGGTCGCCGCGCGCCTGCCGTTGTTCGTGGACGAGGCATTCTATTGGCAGGAAGGCCAGCACCTGGCGCTGGCCTACTCGGACCTGCCCGGGCTGACCGCGTGGCTGGCGCGGCTGGGCGTGGCGCTCGGCGGCGATCATTTGCTGGCGCTGCGTGCGCCGTTCCTGCTGCTGGGCGCGGCCCTGCCATGGTTGATCGCACGCATCGCCACGCGCTGGTTCGGTGCGGTGGCGGGCTGGCGCGCCGGCAGCCTGGCCTTGCTGATGCCGCTGTCCGGCACCCTGGGCATCCTGGCGCTGCCGGACGTGCCGATGGCACTGGCGACGATCCTGTGCATCGACGCCAGCGCGCGGCTGCTGCGCCAGACCGAGGCGATGAGCGCGGTGGAGCTGGCGCTGGGCCTGGTCATCGGCGCGCTGAGCCATTACCGCTTCGTCGGCGTGATCGGCGTCGGCGCGATCGCGCTGCTGCTGATCCCGCAGGGCCGGCGCATGCTGCGCGATCCGCAGGTGTGGGTCGCGCTGGCGCTGGGCATGGTCGCCTGGCTGCCGCTGCTGGCCTGGAACGCGGACAACGGCGAAGCCGGTCTCAAGTTCCAGTTGGTCGACCGTCACCCCTGGAGTTTCCAGCCCGCCGGCATCGCCTTCCTGCTGATCCAGTTGCTGCTGGTCACGCCGCTGCTGGCGGTGGCGATGACCAAGGTCGCGCTGATGGCCACGCGTGGCGGCAGCAGCGGCACGCGCGTGCAGTGGCGGTATTTCGGCCTGCTCGGCGGGGTGTCCACGCTGGGCATCTTCCTGCTCGGGTTCTTCACCGACGCCGAGCGGGTCAGCTTCCACTGGCCGCTGCCGGGTTATCTGGCGCTGCTGATCGCCACGCCGGTGATCCTCAACGGCTGGAGCAAGCCGCTGCGCCGCGCCACCTGGCTGCTGGCCGGGCTGGGTCTGGTCGGTGCGTTCGGCTACTACCTGGCGGTGTCGGTGCCGGCGGTGCGCGAGCACACCGCCGGCGACAAGTACTACCCGCGCAACTTCGCCGGCTGGCGGCCGCTGGCCGGCGCGGTGCGTCGCGAACTGGCGAGCATGCCGCCCGGCACCAAGGTGCTGGCGGACAACTTCAAGGTCGGCGCCGAACTCGGCTTCGAACTGCGCGACCCGGATATCCAGGTGCTGCCGCATCCCTTGAACGACAAGCACGGGCGCAGCGCACAGCTGCAGCAGTGGGGACTGCTCAGCGACGGCCACCGCGACGGTCCGCGGCTGCTGGTGCTTTCGCCCAGCGACATGAAGTACCGGCTGCTGCTGCAGCGCTACCACGCGGTCTGCGACCTGGTCGGTCCGCTGCCGCCGTCGCGGGTGGTGTCCAGCGACCACGGCAGCCAGCGTTTCCTGCTGTTCGCGCTGCCGGCGCAGCGCGCGAGCGGGCCTTGCACCACGCCGGCGATGGCCTGGTTCAACACCCCGGACGTGGACGCCAGCGTCGGGCGTCGCTTCGACGTGTCCGGCTGGGCGTTCAAGGACGGGGTGGGGATCGACCGGATCGAGGTGCTGCTCGACGGCAAGGTCGCGGCGCAGGCGCACTACGGCGACGTGTACGACGTCACCAAGTTCTGGAAGATCTCCACGGATCCCAATCATCCGAACATCGGCTTCCGTGCCACCGTCGATGCCAGTGGCCTGGCACCGGGCACGCACTGGCTGGGCCTGCGCCTGCACGGCCGCGACGGCAGCGTCGAGGATTGGTGGGAACAACCGATCGTGCTGCGCCCGCACTGAGCTAGGATGGCGCGCCTTTCCACGCTGCCGCGCAGGACCGCACGCCGCCCATGTCCAGTTTCCCCTCCGATCGCCCCGCGGCCGCGCCGCGGATCGCGGTGTTGGTGCCCTGCCACAACGAGGCGGCCACCATCGGCCGGGTCGTGGCCGATTTCGCCACGCATCTGCCGGGCGCGCAGGTCCATGTGTTCGACAACAATTCCAGCGACGCCACCATCGCCCGTGCGCGTGCGGCCGGCGCGGTGGTGCGCGAGGTCGCGCTGCAGGGCAAGGGCAACGTGGTGCGGCGCCTGTTCGCCGACATCGAGGCCGACGTCTACGTGCTGGTCGACGGCGACGCGACCTACGACGCGGCGATGGCGCCGGCGCTGGTCGAGCGGCTGCTGCGCGACGGACTGGACATGGTGGTCGGCGCGCGCCGCAGCGACGAAGCGGCGGCGTACCGCGCCGGCCATCGCACCGGCAACGTGCTGCTGACCCGCTGCGTGGGCTTCCTGTTCGGGCGCAGCTTCGACGACATGCTGTCCGGCTACCGGGTGTTCTCGCGGCGCTACGTGAAGTCGTTTCCCGCGCATGCCGCCGGCTTCGAGACCGAGACCGAACTGGCGGTGCACGCGCTGCAACTGCGCATGCCGGTGGCGGAAGTCGACACTGCCTACGGCGCGCGTCCGGAAGGATCGCAGAGCAAGCTGCGCACCTGGCACGACGGCACCCGCATCCTGCTGACCATCCTGCGCCTGTTCAAGGCCGAGCGGCCCTTGCTGTTCTTCTCGCTCGGCTTCGGCGCCTGCGTGCTGCTGGCGCTGGCGCTGGCGGTGCCGCTGTTGCTGACCTATGCGCAGACCGGCCTGGTGCCGCGGTTTCCCACCGCGATCCTGTGTTCGGCGTTGGTGTTGCTGGGCGTGCTGCTGCTGGCCTGCGGGCTGATCCTGGACACGGTCACGCGCGGCCGCATCGAGGCCAAGCGCCTGGCTTACCTTGCGATCCCGGCCTGGCCGGCGGCGGACGCGCAGGGTGCGCATCATGGTGACGGCGCATGAGCACCACTGCTGCTGCGGCGCTGCCGCGCCCGACGCGCCGCCAGCGCCTGCTGGCCGCGCTGGATCGCCGCTTCGCCTTCCACAGCCGCGGCAATGTGATCGCGGCGAGTGTGGCGGTGGCGCTCCTGGGTGGGCTGCTGTCGCTGTGGCTGGGTCAGGACGCCAACTGGGACCTGCGCAACTACCACCTTTACAACGGCTACGCCGTCCTGCACGGCCGCCTCGGCATCGACCTGGCGCCGGCGCAGATGCAGAGCTACTTCAATCCGGTGCTGGACGTGCTGCATTACGCGCTGTTCGTCGGCCTGCCTGCGCCGCTGGCCGGGTTCGCGATGGGTGTGCTGCATGCACTGGCGTTCCTGCTGCTGGCGGGCATCGTCTGGCAGGTGCTGGACCCGCGGCTGGACCGTGCGCGGCTGGTGCCGTGGCTGGCGCTGGCCGGGCTGTGCAGCGCCGCGTTCCTGTCCGAGTTCGCCGGCACCATGGGCGACAACACCAGCGCGCTGCCGGTGTTGGGCGCGCTGCTCGCCGCGCTGCACGCGCAACGCCGCCAGCAGGCCGCGGGGCAGGGCGTGGCGCTGGGCTGGTGGGCGCTGGCCGGCGCCCTGCTCGGGCTGGCGATGGCCTGCAAGCTGACCAACGCCCTGTTCGCGCTGGCCCTGGGCGTGGCCGCACTGGTCGCCGGCGGTCGCCCGCGGCAACGGATCGGCGGCGCCGCAGTGCTGACTGCGGTGACGGTGCTCAGTTTCGCGCTGCTGGCCGGGCCGTGGCTGCTGCGGGTGTGGCAGACCTTCGGCAATCCGCTGTTCCCGCAGTTCAACAGCCACTTCATGGCGCCGCTGGCGCAGCCGGTGGCGGTCAGCGACACGCGCTGGTTGCCGAAGACGCTGTGGGAGTGGCTGACATGGCCGCTGCAGTTCTCGTTGGCGCCGAACCGGGTCAGCGAGGTGCGCCTGCGGCAACTGGTATGGCCGCTGCTGTACCTGCTGGGCCTGGTGGCGCTGCTGCGCTGGGTGCTGCGGCGTCCGCGTGCCTCCGCGCCGGCGGAGGTGGTCGCGCCGGCGTGGCGCGCGGTGCTGGTGTTCGTGGTGGTCGCCTTCCTTGCCTGGCAGGCGGCCTTCAGCATCCAGCGCTACCTGGTGGTGCCGGAGCTGCTGGCGCCGCTGCTGCTGTGGGTGGGGCTGCGGCGGCTGCTGCCGGCGCGCATCGCCGCGCCGGCGGCGCGTTGGACCCTGATCGCCTGTGCGGCCTTTGCGCTGTACGGCTGGGGCGAATGGGGGCACGAGCGCTGGGCGCGGCAGGCGTTCCGTGTGCAGGCGCCGCCGATGCCGCAGCCCGAGCGCAGCCTGGTGCTGCTGGTCGGCGATGCACCGGAGTCGTGGCGCGTTCCGTTCCTGCCCGGGCAGGCGGCTTACGCGTCGGTCGCCTCCAATTTCCCGGAAACGCCGGCCTACGCCGCGCGGGTCCGCGAGATGCTGGCGGCGCGCGGGCAGGGCTATGCGCTGTTGCCGGCGGAAGTGGATCGCAATGTCGAGCGCCTGCAGCGGCTCAATGCGGTGGCCGCGCGCCTGGGCCTGGATCGCGGCCCCGACTGCGCTTTGATGCGGCGCCTGGCGCGGCGCCCGGTGCGCGCCGGTGTGGAGGTGGATGCCGGTCGTTGCCGCTGGGTGCTGCTGCCGGAACGGGCCGTGGATGTCGCCGCCGCGGATCGCCAGACCCAGGCGCTGGCGGCGCAGCAACTGGCGCGCTACGGCCTGGCGCTGCAGCCGGGGTCCTGTCAGATCTACCAATCCTGGGTCGGGCAGGCGCGCTTCCCGTACCAGTGGTGCCGGTTGCAGTAAGAGGGCAGCACCTGTCGGCCGGCTAGGGCAGGGTGTAGCCGGCCTCGCGCAGCAACTCGGACAGCGCGATCAACGGCAGGCCGATCAGCGCAGTGGGGTCCTGGGTCTGGATCGCGCGGAACAGGCTGATCCCCAGGCCTTCGCACTTGAAGCTGCCGGCGCAGTCCAGCGGCTGTTCGGCGGCGACGTAGCGGGCGATGGCCTCGGCCTGCAGGTCGCGGAACCGGACCTCGGTGAGGTCGCAGGCATGCAGGGTGCGCGCGCCGCGCTGCAGGCACACCGCGGTGTGGAAGCGCACGCTGCGCCCGGACATGGCGGCCAGCTGCGCGTGTGCCGCGGCGACATTGCCGGGCTTGCCCAGCGGTTGGCCGTCCAGTTCGGCGACCTGGTCCGAGCCGATCACCCAGGCCTCTCCTGCGGTGGCCGCGACCGCCGCCGCCTTGGCCGCGGCCAGCCGCTGCGCCAGCGCCAGCGGCGCTTCGCCGGGCAGCGGGGTCTCGTCGACCTGCGGGCGCGCGCAGTCGAAGGGCAGGCGCAGCCGCTGCAGCAGTTCGCGGCGGTAGGTGGAGGTGGAAGCCAGGATCAGCGCGTGCATCGGCGGAAGGGCGGGCGGCGGCAGGCCGGGGCCGGCAGTCTGCGGCGGCCGGCGCGGACCGGCAAGGCGGTTCGGGGCCGGGCTGGCAGCGGCCCATGGGGCGGTTTGACAGCGGCCCCGGCAGTCCTTAACATTCTGCGGCTTATGTCCGCGAACGTGCCCGAACTGTTGGATGCCTGGCGGATGGTCGCAGCGCGCAGGGTCTTCGAAGACCGTCTGCCGCTCTCGGCGATGACCCGTCTGCAAGGCAGCCTGGCCGACACCGAAGGCGAATGCCGCTACACGCTGGAATTCGGCCGCGACGCTGTACTGCAAGTGTCCTATGTCGAACTGAAGATCGAAACCGAGCTGCCGCTGATCTGTCAGCGCAGCCTGCAGCGCTTCCTGCTGCCGGTGTCGAGCGTGCAGCGGCTGGGGCTGATCCGCAGCGAGGAAGAAGAAGCCGCGCTGCCGCCGGATCACGAGGCCTTGCTGGTGCCGGAAGACGGCATGCTGCGGCCGGCCGATCTGGTCGAGGACGAGTTGGTGCTGGCGGTGCCGTTGGTGCCGGTGGCGCCCGGAAGCGAGGCGGTCGATCGCGACTGGCCGGCGACCGAGGAAGAAACGAGCAAGGTCAACCCGTTCGCGGCGTTGGCGGCGCTGAAGAAACAGTAGCGGTCGGTCCGCCTGCCGCTGCCTGAGGTTGTTGCCGGACGCGCGCGTCCTGCGCGACGTAATGACGACAGATGTAAACGAACCGAGTTTGGAGCAATCCCATGGCTGTGCAGAAATCCCGTGTCACCCCGTCCCGCCGCGGCCAGCGCCGTTCGCACGACGCCCTCAGCGCCAAGCAGCTGTCGACCGATCCGACCAGCGGCGAGATCCACCTGCGCCACCACGTCACCGCCGACGGTTACTACCGTGGCAAGAAGGTGATCGCCACCAAGACCGCGCAGGTCGAAGAAGATTGATCCGTGCCCGTCCACCGCGCTGCGGCGGACGGAGTCACCCATCTTCACAGGCCGCGCCGCACCGGGGCGGCCTGCGTAACAGGCAACAGGAACCAGCATGAGCAAGCGGATCTATTCCAGGATCGCGGGCACCGGCAGCTATTTGCCTGAAAAAGTGTTGACCAACGACGATCTGTCGCACATGGTCGACACCAGCGACGAATGGATCCGCAGCCGTACCGGCATCCGCGAGCGGCACATCGCCGCCCCCGGCCAGACCGCCGGCGACCTGGGCTACGAGGCCGCGCTGAAGGCCATCGAAGCCGCCGGCATCGATGCCGCCGAACTCGACATGATCGTGGTCGGCACCACCACGCCGGATCTGATCTTCCCGTCCACCGCCTGCCTGATCCAGGCCCGCCTCGGCGTGGTCGGCTGCCCCGCGCTGGACGTCAACGCCGCCTGTTCCGGCTTCGTCTACGCGCTCAGCGTGGCCGACAAGTTCATCCGCAGCGGCGACGCCAAGACCGTGCTGGTCATCGGCACCGAAACCCTCAGCCGCATCGTCGACTGGACCGAGCGCACCACCTGCGTGCTGTTCGGCGACGGTGCCGGCGCGGTGGTCCTGCGCGCCGACGAAGACACCGGCATCCTCAGCACCCATCTGCACGCCGACGGCAGCAAGAAGGAACTGCTGTGGAATCCGGTCGGCATCGCTACCGGGCTGGGCGACGGCACCGGCGACCCGGCCGCCGGCGGCATCCAGATGAAGGGCAGCGAGGTGTTCAAGTACGCGGTCAAGGCGCTGGACGCCGTGGTCGACGAGACCCTCGAGGCCAACGGCCTGGACAAGCACGACCTGGACTGGCTGATCCCGCACCAGGCCAACCTGCGCATCATCGAAGCCACCGCCAAGCGCCTGGAACTGCCGATGGAGCAGGTGGTGGTGACGGTGGACATCCACGGCAACACCTCCTCCGCCTCGGTGCCGATGGCGCTGGACGTGGCGGTGCGTTCGGGCCGCGTGCAGCGTGGCCAGTTGCTGCTGCTGGAAGCCTTCGGCGGCGGCTTCACCTGGGGCTCGGCGCTGCTGCGCTACTGAGCCTGTTTCCGCGCCCGGCGCCGTTGGCGGCGTCGTGGCGCGCGATCGCGATCCGATGCCGGGCGCCGTGCGTCGTCGCCACGACGCGCGGCAATGCGCTCGCCGAACCCAATTCTCATGACGCCAGCGCGTCCGGCGCGTGCATCGCGGTGCGTGGTCGCGCGCGGCCTGTGCCGCGATGCGTCCGTGTCTGTCTTCCTTTCGCGACATCACGCCGTACGCGAAAAGCGCGATTCGCCCAGCGTGTTCGCCTGTAGCTGTGCGCTTTTGGCGTTGTCGCCTGGGCGTCCAGCCGCGCCCATCGGCCATGCCCCTCGTTACGCCTCTCCGCGGTGACGCGCTGCCAGCACCTTGCCCAACAGGCGCAATCGCAACGCCTTGCGCCCGCGTGCGCCCCGCGCTTCACGTGTGCTGTCGGCCTGACGCCGGGCGTCGCCGAGCGAGGCACGATCGGCGGCACGCGATGGGCCGGCCGTCATTTCACATACGCCCGGGTACAGACGCCCGGCCGGTTTCGCCCGTATCATCGCCGCTCGATTTTCGCAGGGCCAACCGCGTGACCGATTCCACACTCGCCTTCGTCTTCCCCGGCCAGGGTTCGCAATCGCTGGGCATGCTGGCCGAACTGGCCGAATTGCATCCGCAGCTGCGCGACAGCTTCGCCGAAGCCTCCGACGGCGCCGGCGTGGACCTGTGGGCGCTGAGCCAGGGCGGCCCGGAAGAGATGCTCAACCGCACCGAGTACACCCAGCCGGCGCTGCTGGCCGCCAGCGTGGCGCTGTGGCGGCTGTGGCTGGCCGAGGGTGGGGCGCGTCCGGCGCAGCTGGCCGGGCACAGCCTGGGCGAATACAGCGCGCTGGTCGCCGCCGGCGCCCTGTCGCTGCACGACGGCGCGCACCTGGTGCGGCTGCGCGGGCAACTGATGCAGGACGCTGCGCCGGCCGGCGTGGGCGCCATGGCCGCCGTGCTCGGCGCCGAGGACGCGCTGGTCGAAGAGGTCTGCGCGCAGGCCGCGGGCAGCCAGGTGGTGGTGCCGGCCAACTACAACTCGCCGGGGCAGGTGGTGATCGGCGGCGATGCCGCGGCGGTCGACCGCGCGCTGGCGCTGCTGGCCGAGCGCGGCGTGCGCAAGGCGGTGAAGCTGGCGGTCAGCGTGCCGTCGCACACCCCGCTGATGCGCGAGGCGGCCAACCGCCTGGCCGAAGCGATGCGCGGGCTGGCCTGGCAGGCGCCGCAGCTGCCGGTGGTGCAGAACGCCGATGCGCAGGTGCACGAGGGCGTCGAGGCGATCCGCCAGGCGTTGGTCGAGCAGTTGTATCTGCCGGTGCGCTGGACCGGCTGCGTGCAGGCGCTGGCCGCCGGCGGCGCCACCCGCCTGGCCGAGTGCGGCCCGGGCAAGGTGCTGACCGGGCTGGTCAAGCGCATCGACAAGTCGCTCGACGGCCGCGCCCTGGGCACGCCCGCCGAGTTCGCCGGCGCGCGCGAGGCCTGGGCCTCCTGATCGCCGGTCGCCGCGCGGTGCGCCGTTCGCCCGCGCTGGTTTCCTTCCTTTCCCCCGGCGCCATGCGCCGTCCGTCTCCAAGGAAACGCAGATGAGCAAGCCATTGCAGGGCGAGATCGCGCTGGTCACCGGTGCCAGCCGCGGCATCGGTGCCGCCATCGCCGACGAACTGGCCGCGCAGGGCGCCACCGTCATCGGCACCGCCACCTCCGACGCCGGCGCGCAAGCGATCGGCGCGCGCCTGGCCGCCCACGGCGGCCACGGCCGTGCGCTGGACGTCACCGACGGCGCCGCGGTCGACGCGCTGATCGAGGCGGTCGCCAAGGAATTCGGCCCGGTCTCGATCCTGGTCAACAACGCCGGCATTACCCGCGACAACCTGCTGATGCGGATGAAGGACGAGGACTGGCAGGAAATCCTCGACACCAACCTGACCAGCGTGTTCCGCACCTCCAAGGCGGTGCTGCGCGGCATGATGAAGGCGCGCAAGGGCCGCATCGTCAACATCGCTTCGGTGGTCGGCGTGATCGGCAATCCGGGCCAGGCCAACTACGCCGCGGCCAAGGCCGGCATCATCGCCTTCTCCAAGTCGATGGCCAAGGAAATCGGTTCGCGCGGCATCACCGTCAACGTGGTCGCGCCGGGCTTCATCGATACCGACATGACCAAGGCGCTGCCGGAGGCGCAGCGCGCTTCGCTGATGCAGCAGATCGCGCTCGGCCAGTTCGGCCAGCCGTCCGACATCGCCAACGCGGTGGCGTTCCTGGCCGGGCCCGGCGCCGGCTACATCACCGGCGAAACCCTGCACGTGAACGGCGGGATGTACATGCCGTGAGCCTGCGGCGCAACGGACGCGCCTAAGTGGCTGATCGGCCGGCATTTGTGCAGTGCTGCAAGGGCCAGTCGGTTTCCACTACACTACCCAACGCGGCCATCGCAGCCCGATGGCGTTTTGTGAGTCCCTCACAGGAGCACCGCACATCCGTGTGCGGGGATCCTAAAACTCGAACCACCACTACTCCATCTGGAGCGATATCCCAATGAGCACCATCGAAGAACGCGTCAAGAAAATCGTCGTCGAACAGCTCGGCGTCAAGGAAGAAGAAGTCACCAACAACGCATCGTTCGTCGATGACCTGGGTGCCGACTCGCTGGACACCGTCGAGCTGGTGATGGCCCTGGAAGAAGAGTTCGAGTGCGAGATCCCGGACGAAGAAGCCGAGAAGATCACCTCGGTGCAGCAGGCCATCGACTACGTCAAGGCGCACGTCAAGAGCTGAGGCTGCGTTCGCGATCGCCATCGGCGCCTGCGTGGGCCCGATGCGCGTGACAATCCCATGGGGCCGCGCATGCGGCCCTGTGTTTTTACAGCGTCAAGGCCGCGCGTATCGCGGTGAGGAGATTTCGCAATGAGCCGTCGTGTCGTCGTAACCGGCATGGGCCTGGTGTCGCCGTTGGGCAATGACCTGGCCAGCAGTTGGGAAGGGATCGTCAACGGACGCTCCGGCATCGGCCCGATCACCCAGATCGATGCGTCTCAGTTCACCACCAAGATCGCCGGCGAGATCAAGGATTTCGATCCGACCAAGTTCATCTCGTCCAAGGACGCGCGCAAGATGGACTCGTTCATCCATTACGGCGTCGGTGCCTCGTTCATGGCGCTGGACGATTCCGGCCTGGAGATCACCGAGGTCAATGCCGAGCGCATCGGCGCGATCCTCGGCTCCGGCATCGGCGGCCTGCTCGGCATCGAGGAGCAGACCATCAAATTCCACGAGGGCGGCGCGCGCAAGATCTCGCCGTTCTACGTGCCCAGCACCATCATCAACATGCTGCCGGGCCAGGTGAGCCTGATCAAAGGGTTGAAGGGGCCGACCTTCTCCGCGGTCTCGGCCTGCGCCACCTCCAACCATTCCATCGGCACCGCGATGCGCATGATCCAGCACGGCGACGCCGACGTGATGCTGGCCGGCGGCGCCGAGCGCGGCTCCTCGCCGACCTCGGTGGGCGGCTTCTGCTCGATGAAGGCGATGTCCACCCGCAACGACGATCCCGCCGCCGCCTCGCGCCCGTGGGACAAGGAGCGCGACGGCTTCGTGCTCGGCGACGGCGCCGGCGTGCTGGTGCTGGAAGAGTACGAACACGCCAAGGCGCGCGGCGCGCGCATCTACGCCGAGCTGGTCGGTTTCGGCGCCAGCTCCGACGCCTTCCACATGACCGCCCCGAGCGAGGACGGCGAAGGCGCCGCGCGCAGCATGGTGGCGGCGATGAAGGACGCCAAGCTCAATCCGGACCAGATCCACTACCTCAACGCGCACGGCACCTCCACGCCGCTGGGCGACCTGGCCGAGACCCTGGCGATGAAGCGTGCGCTGGGCGATCACGCCTACAAGACCATGGTCAGCTCCACCAAGTCGATGACCGGCCACCTGCTCGGCGCCGCCGGCGGTGCCGAAGCGATCTTCTCGGTGATGGCGATCCATGCCGGCATCATCCCGCCGACCATCAACCTGCACGAGCCGGGCGAAGGCTGCGATCTGGACTACGTGCCGAACGTGGCGCGCGAGAAGCAGATCGACGTGGCGATGTCCAATGGGTTCGGCTTCGGTGGGACCAACGGGACGTTGGTGTTCAAGCGGGTCTGAGGGCCGGGATTCGGGAATAGGGAATCGGGAATCGTCACAGCCGGCGCCTCACTCCCGTCGCGCGCGTCCATCTATCGAGTGGCGCGCGTGAGGTCCGCGCGCGTTGCTGCGGTCTCGCTTGGAGCTTGTCTGGCGACGCCTCCCGTTCCCTGACGTTTCTTTCATTCTTCCAGCGGATCTTCGATGCTGCGTACCGTTCCCTTGCCGGCCGAGGTCGATCTGCTGGCGCTGCATCGCCTGGCGCCGCAGCGGTATCCGGTGTTGCTGGAATCGGCGGCGTCGGGCACGGCGCAGGGGCGCTGGGATCTGTTGCTGGTCGCCGACGGGCGGGGCCTGCGGCTGGAGCGCGACGGGGTCACCCGGACGCTCGATGGCGCCGCGGTCGCCGGGGATTTCCTGAGCGCACTGGATATGCACTGGCAGGCCGAGCGCTGCGAACGCGACGAGCCGCGCTGGCCGTTCCGTGGCGGCTGGGCGCTGCTGCTGGACTACGAACTGGCCGCGCAGGTGGAGCCGGTGCTGCAGTTGCCGCCCTCCAGCGCAGCCACGCCCGCGGCGCTGGCCTTGCGTTGCCCCGCCGCGCTGCTGCGCGATCACGTCACCGGCGACTGCGTCGCGCTGGCCGAGCCCGCGCATGCGGCGCTGCTGGAGACCGTGCTCGCCGATCTGCAGGCGCTGCCCGCGGCGGCGCCGGCGCCCGCCTGGCAGGCGCCGCTGGCGATCGAGGAAGACCCGCCGCAGCGCTTCGTCGACGGCGTGCGCCGCATCCTCGACTACCTGCGTGCCGGCGACGTGTTCCAGGTCAACCTGTCGCGGCGCTGGTCGGCGCGCTTCGCCGCGCCGCTGGCGCCGGCGGCGCTGTACGCGCAACTGCGCCGCGCCAATCCGGCACCGTTCGCCGGCCTGTTCGTCGGACACGGCCGCGCCGTGGTCAGTTCCTCGCCGGAACGGCTGGTGTCGGTGCGCGGCGACGTGGTCGAGACCCGGCCGATCGCCGGCACCCGCGCACGCGCGCCGGGCGACGACGAGGCCGCGCGCATCCGCGAACTGGTCGGGCATCCCAAGGAGCGCGCCGAGCACGTGATGCTGATCGACCTGGAGCGCAACGACCTGGGGCGGATCTGCGCGCCGGGCAGCGTCGAGGTCGACGAGCTGATGACCGTGGAGAGCTACGCCCACGTGCACCACATCGTCAGCAACGTGCGCGGCCGGCTGCGTGCGGGCACCACCCCCGGCGAGACGATCCGCGCCACCTTCCCGGGTGGCACCATCACCGGCTGCCCCAAGGTGCGCTGCATGCAGATCATCGCCGAGCTGGAGCAGACCGCGCGCGGCGCCTACACCGGCGCGTTCGGCTGGCTCAACCGCGACGGCGACATGGACCTGAACATCCTCATCCGCACAGCCGAGGTGGACGGCGCGCAGGTGCAGTTCCGTACCGGCGCCGGCATCGTGTTCGATTCCGACCCGGAGCGCGAACTCGACGAGACCCGGGCCAAGGCGCGCGGCCTGCTGCGTGCGCTGGAGCCATGAGCGGGGCCGCGCGATACCGGGCCATGCCGGCCGCGCGGTATCCTGCACGCCATTGAATTCGCTCCGAGGTGGTCGTGGCTTGGGCTAAACGCGGGTGTCTGACCCTGCTGGGGACATTGCTGGTGCTGGCGCTGCTGGTGGCCGCGGCCGGCGCCTGGTGGTGGCACAGCTATCGCGCCTTCGCCGAGCAACCGCTGCAGGCGTCCCAGCCCAGCGTGGACGTGGCGCGCGGCGCCTCGCTCAACGGCGTGCTGCGCAAGCTGCGCGCCGCCGGCGTGACCCAGGGCAGCGACCTGCAATGGCAGGTGCTGGCGCGCGAACTGGGCGTGGCCGGCAAGCTCAAGTTCGGCGAATACGCGTTGCAGCCAGCGCTGAGCCCGCGCGAGCTGCTGCTGCGCATGCGCAAGGGCCAGGTGATCCAGTACCGCTTCACCATCGTCGAAGGCTGGAACGTGCGCCAACTGCGCAGCGCCTTGAACGCGGCCACGCCGCTGGTGCACACCACCACCGACCTCAGCGACAGCGAACTGATGGCCAAGCTCGGCCAGCCCGGCCAGCACCCGGAAGGCCGCTTCCTGCCCGAGACCTACCTCTACCAGCGCGGTGACACCGATCTGCAACTGCTGCGTCGCGCGCATGCGGCGATGGACAAGGCGCTGGCCGAGGCCTGGGACGCGCGCGCCAAGGACCTGTCGCTGCAGTCGCCGGAGCAGGCGCTGATCCTGGCCTCGATCGTGGAAAAGGAGACCGGCCTGGCCGCCGAGCGTCCGCAGATCGCCGGCGTGTTCGTGCGCCGCCTGCAACTGGGCATGAAACTGCAGACCGACCCGAGCGTGATCTACGGCATCGGCAGCGCCTACGACGGCAACATCCGCAAGCGCGACCTGGAGACCGATACGCCGTACAACACCTACACCCGCACCGGCCTGACCCCGACCCCGATCGCCATGCCCGGCCGCGACGCGCTGCGTGCCGCCACCAACCCGGCGCCGGGCGACAGCCTGTACTTCGTGGCCATCGGCGACGGCAGCGGCGCGCATGCGTTCTCCGCCAACTACGCCGAGCACAACGCGGCGGTGGCGCGCTACCTGCAACGCCTGCGCCAGGCGCGCAGCGACGCGGCGGTGTCGCCATGAGCGAGGCCGTGCTGCGTCACCATCGCTTCGTCAGCCTGGAAGGCGGCGAGGGCGCCGGCAAGACCACCGCGATCAACGCGATCCGCGATGCGTTGCAGGCGCAGGGCCACGAAGTGGTGCTGACCCGCGAACCGGGCGGCACGCCGCTGGCCGAGCGCATCCGCGCGCTGCTGCTGGACAAGACCCCCGGCGAGGTCGCCGAGCCGCTGGCCGCCGAGACCGAACTGCTGCTGGTGTTCGCCGCGCGCGCGCAGCACGTGCGCGAGGTGATCCGCCCGGCGCTGCAGCGCGGCGCCTATGTGGTCAGCGACCGCTTCACCGATTCCAGCTACGCCTACCAAGGCGAGGGCCGCGGCCTGGACCGCGCCTGGATCGCCGACCTGGAGCGCCGCGCGGTCGGCCTGCAGCCGGGCCTGACCCTGCTGCTGGACCTGGACGTGCAGATCGGCCGCGCCCGCACCAGCGGCCGCGACCTGTGGCCGGACCGCATCGAGAGCGAGCAGGACGATTTTTTCCAGCGTGTACGTGCCGGCTTCCGCCAGCGCGCCGCGCAGGATCCGCAGCGCTTCCGCGTCATCGACGCCAGCCAGCCGCCACAGGCGGTCGCCCAGGCGGTTGCTGCCGCGCTGGCGGCGTGGATGCAGCAGCAACAGGAGCCGACGCCATGAGCGATCTGCCGTTTGCGCCGTGGCAGCAGCGCGCCTACGACCAGACCGTGGCCGCGCTCGATGCCGGCCGCCTCGGCCATGGCCTGCTGATCTGCGGGCCGGAAGGCCTGGGCAAGCGTGCGGTGGCGCTGAAGCTGGCCGCGCACGTATTGGGCCAGGGCGAACCGGCTGCGGCCCTGCGCAGCGCGCAGTTGATCGCCGCCGGCACCCATCCGGACCTGCAACTGATCTCGTTCATCCCCAACCGCACCGGCGACAAGCTGCGCACCGAGATCGTCATCGAGCAGGTGCGCGAGATCTCGCAGAAGCTGGCGCTGACCCCGCAGTACGGCGTGGCCCAGGTGGTGGTGGTGGACCCGGCCGACGCGATCAACCGCGCCGCCTGCAACGCCTTGCTGAAGACGCTGGAAGAACCGCAGCCCGGCCGCTATCTGTGGCTGATCAGCGCGCAGCCGGCGCGGCTGCCGGCGACCATCCGCAGCCGTTGCCAGCGCCTGGAGTTCAAGCTGCCGCCGGCCGACGAAGCGATCGCCTGGTTGCTGGCCCAGGACTTTCCCGAGAAGACCGCACGCGAAGCGCTGGATGCCGCGCGTGGCCATCCCGGCCTGGCCGCGCAGTGGCTGCGCGAGGACGGATTGAAGCTGCGCCGGCAGGTGGCCGCCGACCTGGAGCAGGTCGCCGCCGGCAAGCTCGGCACGCTGGACGCCGCGCAGCGCTGGAGCGGCGACGCGCTGGCCGAACAGCGCCTGGGCCATGCCGCCGACCTGGCGCTTGCCCAGGCGTCGCAGGCCGGCTTGACCGACCCGGCGCGATTGCACAAGCTGGCCGCGTGGTTCGACGCCGCCAATCGCACCCGCGACCTGCTGCGGACCACCGTGCGCGCCGACCTGGCGATCGCGGAACTGTTGCTGACCTGGCGCGATGGCGATCGCCCGGTCCGGAAAGGGGCACAACGATGAGCGCGATGAGCGGACGCCAGGGCATCCTGTCGCTGGCGGTGAAGGACAAGGCGGCGCTGTACAACGCCTACATGCCGTTCGTGAAGAACGGCGGCATCTTCGTGCCCACCCCCAAGCGCTACTTCCTCGGCGACGAGGTGTTCCTGCTGCTGACCCTGCCCGATTCCAGCGAGCGCCTGCCGGTGGCCGGCAAGGTGATCTGGGTGACCCCGGTCGGCGCCCAGGGCAACCGCGCGGCCGGCATCGGCGTGCAACTGCCGGACAACAGCGAAGGCGAGACCATCCGCACCAAGATCGAGACCCAACTGGCCGGCATCCTCAACGCCGACAAGCCCACCCAGACCATGTAGCGGCCGCGCGGCGACGCCGCGCCACCGACATCGAAATGACCCATTGACGCCGCGCGCCACAGCCCTATAATGTGCGGCTCGCGACACGGGCGGTTAGCTCAGCGGTAGAGCATTGCCTTCACACGGCAAGGGTCGCAGGTTCGAACCCTGCACCGCCCACCAAATAGAAGCCCTGATTTTTAGGGTTAACGTCAAAGCCGGCCTTAAGCCGGCTTTTTCGTAGGTGCGAAGTAAGTACAGGAGGTCGAATGAACTCCAAGACACAGATGACTCGTCGGCAGATGAAGTTGAGTCTGTACAAGCTCGCCCTAGCTCGTTCTGACTTTTTCGCAAGTCGGAAGGCCTGCGAATACATGGTCAAGCATGTGGATGGGTTCGGGCACCCACTCTACTATCACCTGTACGCATCCTCTGTTGTCTCGTACGCAAAGCCCTTCGTAGACTCTGCCTTAGGTGTGCTCCCGAGCCGGTGGGGGAAGTTTGAACATGCGTGGATGCGTGACGTCCACAACGACGTAATCAGGGCTCGGCATGAAGTAATTGCGCACAATGACCAGACCGCTCGCAAGTTGTCGATAGTGCCGCCCGGGGCTGCTCCTGACGACATTGTTCCGATGTCTCGCATTGGAATTGCGTTAAAACTTGACACTTACTACATCAGTGGTGGTTTTTTCTCATCGCTCGGCCAAGTCTGCGAATATCAGATCAAGCGCCTCAATAAAGCAATCGATGATGCGCTTGATATCCTCTACGAAGGGCGAGAACTGCCGTCGGAATCTTTCGTGCTGACGCTAGACGACGAACTATAGTCCTTTTGCTTTTAAGTTCTCACCGTGCGTTGAGCGAAGCCCGGAGCATGTAGCTGGTGATGGCGGTTGCTGGCTGCTTGTAGACGCTTCTATGCAGCCTGAATCTGCAAAATTCAATTTAGGCGCTGCAGGTACGGCAGTTACACGTAGTGATACCGGACCTGCGCAATTAGCAGGACGCCATGCTCGACCTTATAGACGATCCGGTGTTCGTCGTTGACGCGTCGCGACCAATAGCCGGCCAGGGCATGGCGTAGCGGTTCGGGTTTGCCGATGCCCTGGAAGGGATCGCGTTGAATGGCCTTGATCAGGTCGTTGATGCGCTTGAGCATCTTTTTGTCGGCCTGTTGCCAGTAGAGATAATCCTCCCAGGCGTTGTCCGAGAACTGCAGCGTCACTCGCTCAGTTCCCGCGCCTTGCCGCGACCGGATTCGAGTTGGGCGATGGATTCCAGCAAGCGCTGCGCGTTCTTCGGGCTGCGCAGCAGATAGGCGGTTTCCTCCATCGCCTTGTAGTCCTCCAGCGACAGCATGACAACGGCTTGCTCGCGGCTGCGCGTGATGATCACCGGCTCGTGGTTGTTGACCACGCGGTCCATGGTGTCCGCGAGAGCGGCACGTGCGGCGCTGTAGGTGATGGTGTCCATGATGGCTCCGAGTTGTACAATAAATTGTACGCCCGCGTGTACCCCTGTCAACGGGCATCCCTTGACCGGATGCATGGAGATTCTGGCTGGAGTCACCAAGCGATGACCACTTGGATGCGACCGGCTCACGACCCGATCACAACACCGCTCGATACTGCACGCATGCCCGAAGGTCCCCCGATCGTCATCCTGAAGGAAGAAGCCGCTGCGTTCGCCGGGCGCAAGGTGCTGCGGGTGTCCGGCAACAGCAAGCTGGATCTGGAGCGGATGCGAGGGCGCAAGATCCTGTCGCTGCGCAGTTGGGGCAAGCATTTCCTGATCGAGTTCGATGCGTTCAGTGTGCGCATCCATTTCCTGCTGTTCGGCAGCTACCGGATCAATGCACGCAAGGACGCGTCGGCGCGTTTGAGCCTGAGTTTCGCCAAGGGCGAGGAACTGAATTTCTACGCGTGTTCGATCAAGTTCATCGACGGTCCGCTGGATGCGGCCTACGACTGGACCGTGGACGTGATGAATCCCGATTGGGATGCGGCGCAGGCGCGGCGCAAGTTGCGGCTGCGGCCGCATGCGCTCGCCGCCGATGCCTTGCTGGATCAGGATGTGTTCGCCGGCGTCGGCAACATCATCAAGAACGAGGTGCTGCACCGCATCCGTGTGCATCCCGAGAGCGAGATCGGCGCGTTGCCGCCTCGCAAGCTGGGCGAACTGGTGACACAGGCGCGTGAGTACAGCTTCGATTTCTATCGTTGGAAGAAAGCCTACGAACTGAAGAACCACTACCAGGTGCACACCAAGACGGTGTGTCCGCGCGACGGTCATTTGCTCACGTATCGCAAGCAACTCGGCAAGGCGCAGCGGCGCGCGTTCTTCTGCGAGCATTGTCAGCGGCGGTATGCGCTGGATGATGGGCTCCAGACCGACATGTTCAAGTAATCCTGTTATCGCCAGCGAAGAGCGGATCGTGTTGGCGGCTGAAGACGCATGTACCTTGGCTGCAGTGTCCGCATTGGATGAAGTGGCGGAGACCGCGTCGTCGGTGCCGGCGGCCGGCGCGCATGCGTCGGGCAGGGAAATGGGGCGTCGCCGTCCGCCACGCGCGCTGATCGTTCTTCGTCAGGAGCGCAGCGCCACGGCCTCGTCTTCGCATCGTCGGATGCCCAGTTCGGCGAGCAGGCCAGCCCAGCCGAGATCGGTGACCACTAGCTGTGTAAACCCACCACGTTGTTCAGTGGAATTCGGGAGATGGGAGGTTTGTAGCCGAGGCTGGCGTGTGGTCGATGCCAGTTGTAATGATGCAGCCAGCCCGAGAAGGCGTTGGCGCGTTGCGTGGAGTCGATATAGGAGCGCGCATAAGCCCATTCTCGCAGGCTGGTCTGCACCAGTCGCTCGGCCTTGCCATTGGTGCGTGGCGTGTAGGGTCGGGTTCGCAGATGGCGCAGGCCGAGCCGTCGGACAAGGCGTCGGAAGCGGCGTGATGTGTAGCAGGCGCCGTTGTCGGTCAACACGCGCTCCAAGCGCACGCCCAGGCTGCGGTAGTAGCGAACCGCCTGCCTCAGGGCCCTCCGTCCATGCAGACCGCGCTAA